>JAJYOS010000037.1 GCA_021796055.1 Bacteroidota bacterium | reverse complement strand
CGGCTGATCCTCGTCGAACTTCGCAATTCCCTGCAACCTTTCCTTAAACCTCCCGAGCGCTTCGTGCGAGTCGCTGTACTTGTTGGACGCGTTGCGAAGATGATTACCGAGAGTCTCAAAATTATCACTGAATTTGGACAGTGAATTCTCCAGCTGGGCGAGCTGGTCTCTCACCCTCTCGGCGTTCCTCTCTATCTGCATCCCTTTTAAGCCGATCGCGATAGCTTGTATATATGCGTAGAAACTATTCGGCGAAGCGGGCACCACGTGTTTCTTCATCGCGTAGCGATAAGCGCTGTTCTCATCATCGTCCGAGATCAACAGCTCATAATACATGCTCTCCGAAGGGATAAACATGATCGCGAAGTCGAAGGTGTTCTCGGCAGGCTTGATATATTTCTCCGCTATATCGTCGATCTGTTTCTTCACGACCGCGGCGAACCTGTTAAGGGCAAGGTTCTTCTCAGCGTCCGTCTCGGCCTGAACATACCTTTGGAATTCGTCCTTTGGAAACTTGGAGTCTATCGGGATAATCCTTTCGGACGTCTTTATGATCGCGTCAACCTTCGATCCGTCCCTGAAGGAATACTGGAACTCGTAGAATCCCTGCGGTATCACCTGCTTGATCAGCTCTTCGAGAAGGGTTTCGCCGAGGTTACCGCGAAGTTTCGGGGAGCTGAGTATGCTCTGCAGTTCGTTTATCTGCTTCCCTATCTCGAGCATGTTGTTGCTCGACTCCTTGAGCTCACCGAAGTCCTGCTTGAGTGATGAGAAGAGCTTGTTTGCCTCCGAAAGCTGCCCACCGAGCTGTCCCTCGAAGCTCGTCAATCGCTGCTCAACCGAGCCGCGAAGGCTCTCGACCTGCTTGCCGACTATCGTGGAGAGATCGGAAATCTGCTGCGCCATTTGGCTGATCTGCCTGTCCGTCGACGCCGTCGACTGGCCGAGCCGCTGGTCCACGGAACTCGTTAGCTGCTCCACCTGCTTTCCCATCAGCGTCGTGAGCTGTGAGATCTGGTTGGCGAGCTGGACGACCTGCGCGTTCGTGCCGGCCCGGTTCTCCTCCATGCTCTTCGAAAGAGAATTCGTGACAAGCTGAAGCGTGTTCGACATCGACTCGCTACCGGCCCGGCCCGTTTCGGCGACCGACTTAATCACTGACTCGACGTCCGATTTGAATATAGTGAAGAGCTGCATTGTCTGGTCAGACGAGGACTGCTGCTTCGCCGTAATGTTCCTGAATTGCATGAGCATGAAAAGCAACGCGACTATAATTACCGCCGCGGAAGCTATGACAACAACATCCATTGTTTCTCCTTCAACCCTGTAAAATCGTAAGATCCGGATCCCGCCGGACCGCGCTTAAAACATCTTCTTTCGTCTTGTCAGATAAGCAGTGAGCGCTCTGTCGAATGACGTGGTCGTTGTGAGAAGTGCGTAATCGATATCGTTCTCAAAGCATCTGCTCTTCAAATCGTGCACGAACCTTTCGACATTCTTCCTGTATGCCGCTCGCACGGCCGAAACTTGTGTCGAAATTCGCTCCCCTGTCTCCATGTCCGTGAACAGCGCGTCCGCCGGGAAATCAAGATTCAGCTCCGCGTCATCGAGAACCTGGAACGCGATCACTTCATTTTTCCTGTGCCTGAAATGCTTGAGCGCCGTGATGACATTCTTTGTGTCGTCGAGGAAATCGCTTATCACTATGATCAGCCCGCGACGCTTGATCCTCTCGGCGAGAGTGGAGAGAGCGTTGACGGTGGATGTCTTCGATTGCGGTTCCAAACCCGACAGCTCCGTGAAGAGGAGCTTCATGTACGAATAAGTGAGATGCGGTTCATAAAATTTTCTGACCGTCTCATCGTATATCGCCAGACCGGTCGCGTCCTGCTGCTTCATCATAAGATAGATCAGCCCCGCCGCGAGATAGCCTGCATAGTCAAGCTTGCTGACACTGCCGTCTCTCTTGAATCCCATCGAGCTGCTCGCATCGATCAGGATGTACGCCTTCAGGTTGGTTTCTTCCTCGTACTCCTTGATGTACAGCCTGTCACTTCTCCCGTAAACCTTCCAGTCGATGTTCCCGACGTCGTCACCGGGGAAATACTGCCGGTGTTCCGCGAATTCAACACTGAACCCGTGGTAAGGACTCCGGTGCATCCCTATCAGGAATCCCTCCACAATTAGCCTAGCCCTCAATTCCATGTTTGAAAGCTCAGAAATGAATTTAGGCGATAAAATCTTGAGGGCATTCTCGCTCATACGTAAGAGAATTTACGGAATTGAAGGGCGAAAACCATCAGATTTCAGGACTGTTTCGCTCTGCTTTTTCCGCAGACCGTTGAATGATTTCTTTCGACTCCGTCTTGACAATTTGGCAATCATTTCATAATTTAGACATGGTCTTAATAACGAAATTAACAAGAAATAAAATCGGTCTTCCTAATTCAGAATCCCAAATATGAAGTTCATTACCGCGTCGGTTCTACTCATCTGGTTAATACCCGCTTCGGCCACATTCGCACAAGATGGGACCTACATCTGGAGTGACCAGTTTGAAAACGCCGAGGAAGGTGAATGGGATTTAGAGAGTTATACAGACTTCAACTCGACAGATTTAAGTGGCGGCAAACGTTATCTGAATCAGACATTTGAGCTTGGGTACAGCGCGACCCGCTCCCTCTCCTTCGGCGCCAGTCAGACAATCGGGAAGGACATCAGTCAAAACGAACTTGCCTTAGGGCATTTCAGTGCGGAAGGTCTTTACAGGTTTGAGGCGCCCCACGGATTCCCCATTAGCCCTGCGCTCTCACTGGAGTATTCCCGAACATGGAGCAGGTCAGTTTCAAGCCGGATCGAAATGGAGCTAATACTTTCGAGAACTTTAGGACCTCTCACAACTATCGCGAACGGTGGATTTGAATTTCAACCTGGAAACAAATCTGAGGTGGACCCGGAGTTTAGCGGCGGAATCGGTATTGGGTTCACAGAAAACTTCAGCGGCGCATTTGAAATGTTCTCCACCGCTTCAGATTCCTACAGGCTTCCCGGCCTGGAACTGCGCGGAACAGGAGTTGGCCCGACGTTATCCTTCTCGATCGACGGATTTTCAATCGCATCAGGAGTCTCCTTCGGACTCACAGGCGGAGCCGACAAATTGAATATCCGCACGAAGATGGTGATGGACCTGTAGGCGCAAAGACATAAAGAGCATTATCGCTTGAGGATGTGAATGGAAACAGCTAAACAACATCTGGAAGAATATCTTCGGGAAGAGAACTACCGTGTGACGCCGGAGCGGTTCGAGGTGCTCGACGCGGTCATGGCGACAACGGGCCACTTCGATGCCGACGAACTTTTCCTCGCGTTGAAAAAAACGGGAAGCAAGGTTTCGAGGGCGACCGTTTATAACACCCTCGATATCTTGGAAGAGTGCGAGCTTGTGTTCAAGACACGGCTCAAAGATCATGGATCAAGATACGAGAAAGCGTTCGGCCGCTCTCACCACGATCATCTAGTTTGCGTCAAGTGCGGCAAGATAGTCGAGTTCGTCGACGACGGAATCGAACAGGGACAAAAGGCCGTGGCAAAGAAATTCAACTTCACGCTGATCAGCCATTCGCACCAGATCTTCGGGCTGTGCCCCGATTGCAAGAACGGCGACTGAAAGAGAGACTTCACTTAACAATGGTAAGCCTGAGAGAAATATTTTCAAAGACTGACGACGAAACAATTGCCGCAAAAGAGACCGGCAGCCCATCCGACGGAAAGAAGACTTTGAAAGAACTTAAAGTCGGAGACACAGCTCAGATTGTCGGCTTCCTCAAGCAGAATGAGACAGTTCAGAAGATCGAAGCGATGGGACTCCGCCCCGGAAAGAAAATAAGGATCATGCAAAAGCTTGGGCGAGGGATTCTCGTAAAGACCAACAATTCGAGGATTGTGATAACCTCGGATGTCGCGAAGAACATCGAGGTAAAATGAGCAGGAGCATAAAGGTCGCCCTCGCAGGAAACCCTAACGTCGGAAAGACGACGCTTTTAAACCATGCCGCGAAGACGAACCTGAAGGTGGGCAACTGGGCCGGCGTGACGGTCGAGAAGAAAGAGGGATTTCTTAACTATAAAGGTCACGACATACATTTCATCGACCTCCCTGGAATATACACACTTGAACCGATCTCTGAAGACGAATGGATAGCATATAACTTCATCTCGGAGGAAAAGCCGGATATCGTCGTCAATGTCGTCGAGACGACAAACGCGGAGCGTGACCTTCTCCTGACAACGGAACTCCTCGAGTGCGGCATACCCATGATAATCGCCCTCAATATGTCCGACGAGGCAAAGAGGATCGGCATTGAGGTCGACAGTAAACAGACCAGCGCGCTGCTAGACGTGCGTGTCGTGAAGACGAACGGCAGAAACGGCGACGGAGTACAGGAGCTGCTCGACACAATAATCGAGTGCGCCGATAACCCCAAACCCCCGAAAGAGATCACATACAGCGTGCAGGTCGAGTCAGCGCTCGCGGCCGTAGAGAGTCTCGGTCATGACGGCGCCCTCGATAAGCGAACCCTTCTGGCACGACTGGCCGAAGGCAACGGAGAGAACCAGGAAAAACAAAAGCTCGAAAACTTTTTCAAGAAGGACATCAAAAGTGTCATAAAAGACGAGAGGTACGCATTTGCGCACGGCTTCTATAATGAGGTCTTCAAAAAAAAGAAGAACACGGCAAGGGACATTACAGACAGGATAGACAAGATCGCCCTCCATCCGATAATCGGGTTCTTCATATTCCTCTTCGTAATATTCATGCTGTTCAAGATTTCATTCGACTTCTCCACTCCATTCATGAATTGGACGGAGGGCGTGATAACCAACCTCTTCGCGCCGCTTGTACTTTCGCTTCTGTCCAATATCGGCGCCGGAAAGTGGCTCCCTGAGTTTTTCTCGCAGGCAATAGTAGGAGGCGTCGGGTTTGTAATTACGTTCGTGCCGCTTGTCGGCATGATCTACTTTCTACTCGCCATCCTGGAGATGTCCGGCTATATGCCGAGGATCGCCTTCATTATGGACCGGTTCATGCACAAACTTGGCCTTCACGGCAAAGGTATGATACCGCTTCTCCTCGGATTCGGGTGTAACGTTCCCGCGGTAATGGCCACAAGAACGCTGGAGAACAAGCGCGACAAACTTCTCGTGATGGCAATGATACCCTTCATGAGTTGCCCCGCGCGGCTTGTCGTCTTCTCGTTTTTCGCCGTGCTCTTCTTCGCCCACCCGGCTGTGGTAATATTCGGCCTCTATTTCCTGGGAATAGCGATCGGCCTGCTGACCGCGTTCATTCTCCGGAGGACTGCCTACCGCGGCAGGCTCTCGCATTTCGTCATGGAACTCCCGCCGTACCGCATCCCGAGACTTAGAACCGTGTTGCAGATAGTCTGGGTTCAGGTGAAGAGCTTCCTTTACAGGGCGGGAACCGTTATTTTTGCCGCATCCGTCGTGATTTGGATACTTCTAAATACTCCTCCAAATCTCAAGAGTCAATCGGACAGCGCCGCCGCCTATGTCGGAAAGGCTATAACGCCGGTGCTCGCGCCGATCGGTATCAAGGATTGGAGAATCTCAACTTCGCTCATCCCGGCATTCCTGGCGAGGGAGATAGTCCTGAGTTCGATGGGAACGATATACTCGGTAAACGCTCAAAAGAAAAGTACCGAGTTTCATTTTATTCCCGAGCTGGAAAACCAGGTTAAGCAGCTCGGCGAAGCGACAAAGAGCGCCTTCGAGTCGCTCGTCACGCCAGGGTTGCAGTCGATGCAAACCGAAGAAGGAGACCAGGGGCTGCGCAACGTGATAAGATCGAGCTTCACTCCGGCATCCGCTCTTTCCTTCATGATATTTCTGTTGTTGTACACTTCATGCCTCGCGACAGTCGCGGTGATGGCGCGCGAAGGCGGGAAGAAATTCGCTTACCTTTTCTTGGTTTACAGCTTCGTAATTGCCTGGGGTGTAGCGTTCGTGGTTTATCACATAGGAATTTTGGTATGACAGGAGAAATTGTATTCATGGCTTCGCTCGCCGTCGGCGCGGTCGCCATTATCTGGAAGAGCATAAGAAAGAAATCAAAGAAGAGTTGCTGCGAGTAATCGGGGCAGAGTCACCGTAGACCTGCCGGTATATCAAATTCGGCGGGACAGCTAACCGCCTTCCCTACCACCTGTTACTCACTTTCGAACAGCCGCCGTTTCATTCCTCTTCACGAGGCACTTCTTATTCTCGCTCCCTGTGTAATATTCACACTCGCTGCAGTGCGGCGAAAACGTCGGGAGCGAATCAGCCGAAGGAAACGCACCGTCCCTTGTCTCCATTCCTTTTATGTTCCCCAGCATCCCGTCAAGTTCCGCCTCGAACCGCGATAGCTCTTCGGCTGTATAAACCTTCCGCAGATATTTCCCGGGTTCCCGCGTGAAAATGATAGTCACGTCGAACTCCCTTTGCCCCCCCTTCAGATTGGCACAGAGCGACGCGTACAACTTCATTTGTATCTCATAGCCGGCGTAAATCCCTTCTTGTTTCTTATCAAGACGGTTAGTCTTGTAATCATATATATGGAAGCCGCGATCGTCTTCCATTAGCAAATCGAGGGTGCCTGTTAAGAAGTCCGAGCCGAATTTCCTGGTAATCGTCTGCTCGACGTACCTTTTTCCCCCGCCGGCGATTTCGCGGAGCATGGCGACGGCGTTCCGGGCATTCTCCGCGACAACTTTCACAAGATCAGATTTCACTTCATCATTCAAAGGACTTTCCACCATCGATCCCACGACTTTCTTCGCCACAGTATTTATCGCTTCGTCGCCCGCTTCTCCCGAACTAACGACCTGCTCAAGCACGGCGTGGATAAGCTGCCCCTTGACGGTAGACAAAATAGCATCATTATATTCGTCCAACGCGTCCCCGGCCTCCGTCATCCTTGCACCATAATCTGGAGTGGGCATTCCCAGCCGGTACCTGAGGAAAAACTTTGTCGGACAAAGCCGGAACGTTTGGAGCAGCGTGGCGGAGTAAATCTCTCCGTCAATGTCGGCGGGCACTGGGTCGAGAAAAAGTTCGCCCATCCTTATCGGTTCCGCCGCTTGCGCCTGCGCCGGAGGTACCGCGTTCGGGATAGTCGAATGGGCCCTGATCTTCTGTCCGTCGAGCTCAAAGTACCCTTCCGCCGGAGCCGCAGAAAGATCGAGGCTCTTGGCCAGAATATCAGTGAAAGAGTTTATCGCGCGAACCGACTTCTTTGAGGCGGTCGTCAGCACAAGTTTATCCATCGCTCTGGTGCAGGCAACGTAGAAAAGCCTCGATATCTCGGCCCGCTCATTCATCATTTCGAAACGCTTGTAAAGTGAAAACGCTGCCGGGACTTCATCGCCAACGAACGGGAGAATACCGACCTGGTCGTTGATTATCATGCTCATTCCTCGTCGCGATGTTGCATCGCAGAATGGGACGAAGATTACAGGGAACTCCAGCCCCTTGGCCGCGTGGACGGTCATGATCTTCACGGCATCGACCACCTCTTCTACCGGAGCCTGTCCTTCGCGCGCTGTATCTTTGAGATACTTGATCCGCTCGACGAAATCGAAAAGCGAATTAAAGCCGCGGCCCTCGAATTCCCTCGCGATGTCGAGAAGTTTCCTTAGATTGGCGATCCGCTGGTCTGCCGTCGGCGAAAGGCTGTAAGCGCCGAGCCAGCCTGTCCGTTCCAGGATGCGATTGATAATGTCAGGAATAGTCTGCCTGTGAGCGAGCTCAATTTCCTCCCGGAGAACGGAAGCTGCGTACCTCACCTCCTCGCCTCCACTTTCGGAATCGGAAAACGAAAGGAACCTTTCGTAGAGCGTTCCCCCCCCGACAAGCGACGTGGCGTACAATTCGTTCTCAGAGATACCGAACATCGGCGAGCGCAGCACAGCCAATAACGATATATCGGCGTTATTATCGAGAAGAAATGTAAGATAGTTGGTTAGGTCAAATATTTCCTGCGCTGAATAGAAACCGATGCCGGCCGAGACGACATAAGGAATTCCATATTTCGTCATCGCCTCTTCAAGGAGAGGAAGCTTCGCCCTTGTACGGAGCAACACAGCGATATCGGAGAACAAAATGTCTCTTTCCTTTTCGCCGAGCTTGACGCTTCTTATTTTCTCTTTCGAGTCGACCATCTCCCTGATTCGTGCCGCGGTAAACATCGCTTGCGTGCCGCCGGGCATAAGATCCGCGTCTCCATTCTCATCATCAGAAACTTCATCCTGCCCGCCCCCCTTCTCCATAATGAAAATTTCAATCGGATCAGAACCACCTTCCGGCCGGCGTGCTATGAGCGCGTTGTACTCGGTCTGATTCAGGGAAGGAAATCCAGCCGCCTCGAATACCTTGTTCCCTTTCATGACTTCCCGGAAGATGTTGTTCACAAACCTGGCTATGTCTGAGTTCATCCGGAAACTTTCCGAAAGGGGAAGCGATAGTCCGTCGCTCATCCCCGACAGTCTCTGTTCCGCCGAGTGGGACACCTCAACCTGCGCGTTTCGGAATCTATAGATTGACTGCTTTGGATCTCCAACTACAAAAAGGCGCGCATCGGAAGTGAAATCTTCAAGAAGGCTCAGAAAAATCCCGAATTGGAGAAAATTCGTGTCCTGGAATTCATCAAGCATGACGTGCCGAAATCTGGAAGAGAGAGTTTTGCGGACCGTCTCTTTTCCAGATAGCAGCCGCAGGGTCAGAATCTGCAGATCGTCGAAGTCGAGCGCCCCCATCAGAAATTTCTTCTGGGTGTAATTACTCTCGCTCTTCACGTAAAGTTCGACCAACGTATTCAGCGTTTTGAAGTAACCTTCGGCATCTTTGACGATGGACTCGTCACTGACGTCTTTCAATTCGAGGTACGGAGTCTGAAGGATTGATAGAGCTTCGTCATAGGCGTACTTCGTGCCGCCCTCGAGAACAACTTCTTTCTTCCGCGGCGTGCCCGCCTTCGTGAGAATTTTTTCGAGCGTCGCTTTCAACTTGATTAGTACCGGGGAGAGAGACGTGGACCCATCTGCGGCGGCATGTTTTAACGCCGAAATTTCCTGACTGAGGTCACCCTTCTTTGCCGTAACGTTGAGCTGAATCACGTCGGCGACTCCCCTCGCCATTTTGAACCAGTGTTCCCTCAGCGCGTCTTCGTCGAGCACAATTCTTTTTCCGGAAACCCTCGCGTGTTCAATCTTCTCGCGATTGTCGAGCAGATCGACCAGCAGTGAAAGCATTCTTTGATATCCTACCTTGATGAGAAGGTTGTGAACGCTCCGCGCCCCATCGACGGCAGTGCCGGTCCTTTCTTCGGCCAACGAATCCCGGACCGCTCCCGCACAGGCATCTTCCTTCAACGATGAGGCATCAAAGTCCTCGAGGACCTTATAGTTGGCATCTATCCCGGCTTCCACGGGGAACTCGCGCAAGAGCTGCGAACAAAATGAGTGTATCGTGCT
This sequence comes from Bacteroidota bacterium, assembly GCA_021796055.1. The sequence continues at coordinate 6,599 of JAJYOS010000037.1, read as the reverse complement.
GATGTTAGCTTCGAGCATGGTGCGCTTCGCCTCGGCGAGCCTTGCCGCGGCGGGATCGCCATTCTTCCTGGCCGACGCGAACTCTGAGTTTATCCTTTCACCTATCTTCTGACGAAGCTCGAACGCCGCTTTTTCGGTAAATGTGAGACAGAGGATTTGTCCGACTCCCGCCCCATCGCGCACAGCGGCGACGTATCGTTCGACCAGGACGCGCGTCTTGCCAGATCCCGCGTTGGCGGTAACCGATATGTGCTTCTCGAGTTGAAGAGCCTTTCCCTGTTGGTCGGTCAGTCCTACCATTTAATCCCGTGAAGTAACTCTTTCCATTTCCTGTAAAGCTCAGCTGTCGCGATCACATCACCCATGCAGTACTCCGCGATCTCCATGTAGCGCTTGCCGCGGTAGTAGTCGTTTATGTCATAACCGGTGATGCCGTGCGACTTCGGGCTCTCTATTCCGAAGGTCTTGCAGTAAAAGTCGAGGTTGAATTTCCTCGTTACCCCATGGTAAGTAAGCTCCTCAAGCAGGTCGACGTGGTGTACCATGTTGTATCTCGTCCCCGCCATCAGGTCGCGTGTCGGTCGGATGCCGAGCGCGGCGGACCTCAGCATCAGGAAGGGACAATCGAAACTTCTCCCGTTGAAGGTCACGAAATCGTCGAATTTCGCGATATATTCCCAGAATTTCTCCAGCACCTTCCTCTCGTCGCCGCTCAAGTAGAGAAATGTTTTGTCGCCAACTTTCTTCTCCACTTCGCTCTCTTCGTCCGAGCAGAAGAGCGAAATGCCGTTACCCGACTCGACATTGAGGAGGGCAACCGCCACCACATGAGCCGTAAGCGGCCAGAGATTCAGTTGCTTGATGAGCTCCGCCTTTAACTCTTCACGTTTCTCCTCACTCTCTTCCTTATCCGCCCCCTTCATGAGGTAGTCAAACTGCGCCTTGTCGAAAGTTTCGGGAAGAAAACCGGACGTTTCGATGTCAAACACTACAGCCGCCATTGTGACCTCCTGACTTTGGATGATATACGGGTGACATCACTAAAAAGAATCATTCTTCCGCGTTTATCTCAAGCTGAACTATATCGAAGCCCTTCCTTGATTCGAGGACTCCGAAGACTACGCCGACGAACACCATCAGCATTCCCAATAGAAAAACAGCCGTCGAAAGATAATGCAGCCCCTCGGTTCCATGGAACAATGCACCGCCGATGAGAATCGAGCTGACCACGAACAGCGCCGCGGCGGTCGTATAGCTCAGCACCGAATCTCTCACGAACTTTGCCCGGAGGCTAAGTTGCTTCAGCTGTCTCGCCGTGCTTTCGAGACGCAGATTCTCCTCCGGCGTGAATTCCCTGTCCGCCCCCTTCATGACAAGCCTCCGCTTCTCGTCGTTGATAAGGCGTATCCTGTTCAAAACACTGGAGTATTTATTGTTCGCGCCGAGGAGAAAAAGACCGCAGGCGCTGATCATTACCGCCGGTGAAAGCATAAGCTGAATGACTCTCGACGCATCTAATGACTGATCTATCAAAAACATTTCCATTTCCGATTTTGCCCTTCAATATTCAATTATTAATAACCGCGAGCCAACCCTTGGCTAATTTCAATTTGTGGGATGCGTGCGATAAAACAAAACCTAGCACATCGTCTCACATCTAGAGTTCCCTACCCTTCTCCAGTTGCGGAGAAGGGGAAAAGATTGCGATGTGAAAAAGCCGTGCGATCTTCAGTCCGTACCAACCGCTCCATTTCATTCTATAACAGAATTGCTCGGGACCTAATCACCCACGTACTTCCCGATCCAGCCAAGCACGGTGTTCCACCACAGACGCGCGTCCTGAGGTTTCACGACGAAGTGAAATTCATTCGGGAAGTAAAGCATTTCGGAAGGCACATGCATCATTTGAAGCGCCGTAAAGAGCTGATATCCCTGGCTCACATCCAGACGGAAATCGTTCTGACTGTGGATAACGAGCATCGGTGTTTTGAAATTCTGCACATACGAACTCGGCGACCACTTGTGATAAAGAGCCGGATTAGTCCAGGGCGTTCCTTTGAATTCCCATATCGGGAACCACAGCTCTTCGGTGGAACCGAACGCACTTACCGCGTCATACAACCCGTCGTGACTGACGAAGCACTTGAAAACGCCGTTGTTGTTATGACCCTCCATCCAATTCATCATGTAGCCGCCGTAAGATGCGCCTGCCGCCGCGATCCTGTTCTTGTCGATGAATGGATAGCTTTTGACGACGTAGTCGACGCCCTTCATCAGATCGACGAAAGCCTTGCCTCCCCAGTTGCCGCTTATCTCATCCGTGAACTTCTGCCCATAACCTGTCGAGCCGCGCGGATTCACCATAACTGCCACGTAGCCCGGCGCCGCGAACATCTCGGCATTCCACCTGTAATGAAATTCATCCATCCATTGCCCCTGGGGCCCGCCATGCACGAGGTAAACCATCGGATACTTCTTATGCGGGTCGAAGTTCGGCGGCTTCACCATGAAGCCTTCGACATTGGTACCTCCCGCTCCCTTGAACCAGAACGGCTCCCACGGATTCATCTCAAGACCGCCCAGAAGCGCGTCATTTGCATGCGTCAACTGAGCCGTCTCGCCCGTTGCCAGGTCCATCTTATATAAGTCATTCGGATGTGTCACGGATTGCCGCAAGAAAACCATGTACTTGCCGTCCGGAGTTATTGCGAGATCTTCGTTTGTTGAACGCTCTGTCAATCTCTTCACCTTTCCCGTGGCAACTTGCACCTCATAAATGCTATGATATCCTTCATCATCTGCGTTGAAGTAGAGAGCCTTGCTGTCGGGCGACCATACAACTTCGTCGACCGATCTGTCATATTTCTCCGTCAGATCGATGATTCTTTTTGTCTGTCTGTCATAGAGCATGAGTCTCGACCGGTCCGATTCAAATCCCGGGATCATCTGAGCGCGGTAGGCAATGTAGCGGCCGTCAGGCGAGTAACGAGGCTGGTTGTCGTTCGCGGGGTTTGTGGTCATTCTCGTCGACGCACCGCCATCGACGCTCACGGTGAACAGGTCGTTGTTCGTACTGACGGCTACCATTTTGTCCGTATTTTTCACGTAGCAGATCTGTTTGCCGTCAGGCGAAAACGAGTAATCCATTCTACCTCCCAGATCGATAGGAGGCGTGTCGTAATCTCCCGGTGTAAGGTCAACCGTCTGACCTGTTTCAGCATTCACCACGAAAAGGTGACTTCGTTTACCGTCCTTCCAATAATTCCAAACCCTGTAAGGAAGATGAGTGAACAATTTCGCTTTCACTTTCCCATTCTCGAGCTGATTTTCTCTGGCGGCGTTGCATGAATCAGACGCGCACCCAGGGAAGACGTCCGACACAAACGCGATGTGCAGCCCGTCGGGAGACCAGAGTATCCCGCTCGCACCGAGGGCGATGCTCGTCAGCTTTTTCGCCGCACCGCCGTCTACGTCTTCCACATAGACCTGCGGCGTGCCGGCGGAATCGTCGGCGACGAAGGCGATCCTCTTTCCATCCGGAGACCAGATTGGTTCAGTATTCGACTTGAAACCTGTTTTGAACTCATATCCCTCTTCACCGTCGGCAGAGACGAGATAGATCGTACTCCATCCTTTATTCTCTTCCATGCTGTAGGAAGTGACCTGATAAACGATTGTCTTCCCATCGGGCGAGACCTGCGGGTCCGAAACCCTTTGGACCCTCCACATGTCTTCAACCGTGAGAGGGTGTCTTTGTTGTGAGAATGCGACGATGGGAAACAGGATCATCGCGAACGCAAATTGTTGAATCAGTCTTCGCATACCGTACTCCTTGAAAAGGTTCGCAAACATTTGAGATGAGATAGTCTTGACGGGACTACACGACTAATTTAAAACGCTAACCTGAGATATTCTTTCACTTAATGAGCCTATGTATTTCATACCCCTCATGGCTTCAACCGCAATTCACCGAGTTTATATACCATGTTAAAAATAGATGGATTCAGCTTGTTTTCGGCCTCTATTATCCGGCCATGCTCCAATCTTGACAATAAAATCCAGATTAGTTAAACTATAGTCGTTCCAATGGCATGAACCAGGACGGAGCAATGTCCCGAACAAATTACATTCGAAGGACCTTGCCGCGAGCCCCGGAGCAGCAGAATCAATCGGCAGGCGGTCCGTGATTTCCTTAGGTTCATGTGTCATGAGTTTCCGGCTTCACGCGGTCTGGGATCGATGGCTGATCTAGCAAGAACGAAAGCATTCCAAGGTGACTGCTGAGAGGCTACAAGCTTAGGAGTACGAGATGAGCAATTCCGAACTGACAGTAGAAAAATTAGCGAACGAACAATACAAGTACGGCTTCGTCACCGAGATCGAGACCGACAAGCTTCCGAAGGGATTGAACGAGGATGTAATAAGACTAATCTCTGAGAAGAAGAACGAGCCTGCCTGGATGACCGAATGGCGCCTGAAAGCTTACAAACACTGGCTTACCATGAAGGAGCCGCATTGGTCGAACGTCAAATATAATCCCATCGATTACCAGGATATCATATATTACTCCGCGCCGAAGAAGAAGCCGACGCTCAACAGTCTGGATGATGCCGACCCAGAGCTCGTGAAGGCGTTCGAGAAGCTCGGCATTCCCATCGAGGAACAGAAAAGGCTTGCAGGAGTTGCGGTCGACGCGGTGTTCGACAGCGTTTCAGTCGCGACGACGTTCAAGGAAAAACTGAGCGAGCTAGGAATCATATTCTGCTCCATGTCTGAAGCTCTCCAGAAGTATCCTGAACTTGTCAGGAAATATTTGGGCTCAGTAGTTCCCTACACCGACAATTTTTACGCGTCGTTGAACTCGGCGGTCTTCAGCGACGGATCGTTCGCTTTCGTTCCGAAAGGGGTCCGCTGCCCGATGGAGCTCTCGACATATTTTCGCATCAACGCTTCTGAGACGGGACAGTTCGAACGCACCCTCATCGTCGCCGAGGAAGGCGCCTACGTCAGCTACCTCGAAGGATGCACGGCTCCTATTCGCGACACTAACCAGCTTCACGCGGCAGTCGTAGAATTAGTTGCATTGGACAACGCGGAGATAAAATATTCTACCGTACAGAACTGGTATCCCGGCGACAAGGACGGCAAAGGCGGCATTTACAACTTCGTGACGAAGCGCGGAGCATGCAGGGGCATCAACTCCAAGATCTCCTGGACACAAGTGGAGACAGGGTCTGCCATCACCTGGAAATATCCGAGCTGCATACTTCAGGGGGACAATTCGGTCGGGGAGTTTTATTCGGTGGCCATGACGAACAACATGCAGCAGGCCGATACCGGCACAAAGATGATCCACATCGGTAAGAACACGAGAAGCACTATCATCTCGAAAGGAATATCTGCCGGGAGGAGCAACAACAGTTATCGGGGTTCAGGTAAGGATTACTAAGAAAGCCGACAACGCGAGGAATTACTCGCAGTGCGACTCTCTTCTCATAGGAGACAAGTGCGGCGCGCACACATTCCCCTACCTGGAAACAAACAACCCGACTGCCCAGGTCGAGCACGAAGCTACTACCTCCAAGATCGGTACGGACCAGATATTCTACCTGAACCAACGTGGGATTTCGACGGAAGACGCCGTCAGGCTGATCGTAAACGGCTACTGCAAAGAAGTCTTCAAGCAACTTCCGATGGAGTTCGCGGTCGAAGCCACAAGGCTTCTAAGCATGAGCCTGGAAGGAAGCGTCGGGTAAACCAAGAACATGAATGGATGATTGGATTGTCGCCTGAAAGACTTCCGTACACCGCGCTATTCGTTTCTCGCGCCATGCGCCTGACGGATGTTTTCTCCCTATCGCTCCTAAAATTGAATTTTAAAAATCTGGAATAGCCAATGTTAGAAATCAGGAATTTACACGCATCTGTCGAAGAGAAAGAAATACTCAAGGGAATCAGCTTGAAGGTCAACGCGGGAGAAGTCCACGCCATTATGGGGCCGAATGGCTCCGGCAAGAGCACACTCGCGAACGTTTTGGCCGGCAGGCCGGAATACCGCGTCACGGCGGGCGAAGCGAAATTTGAAGGGAAAGATCTTCTAGCAATGTTGCCTGAAGTCCGCGCGAGAGAAGGGGTGTTCCTCGCGTTTCAGTATCCGGTGGAATTGCCAGGCGTGAACAACACCACTTTCTTGCGGACCGCGCTTAACGAGGCTCGTAAATATAAGAACCAGCCTGAGATAAGCGCGGGCGCCTTCCTTTCGATGCTGAAGAAGAAGATGCAGGTCGTTGAAATGCCCGACACGCTTCTGAGCCGCGCCGTCAACGAAGGCTTCTCGGGCGGCGAGAAGAAGAGGAACGAGATACTCCAAATGGCTGTGCTCGAACCGAAGCTCGCCATACTCGACGAGACCGATTCGGGCCTCGACATCGACGCGCTAAGGATCGTCGCCAATGGAGTGAACAAACTTCGCTCGAAAGACAACGCCATCATAGTCGTCACGCACTACCAGAGGCTTCTCAATTATATAGTCCCCGATTTTGTCCACGTCCTCTACAACGGCAGGATCGTGAAGTCGGGTGATAAGGAGCTGGCTCTTG
>JAJYOS010000595.1 GCA_021796055.1 Bacteroidota bacterium | reverse complement strand
GAAAAACTTAGGGGGGGGAATTTCGACACCATCCTTCACCTGGCGGGCATACCACACCCCTTGAACGACCCGCCCGCGGACGTGTTTCATATTAATGCCTTCGGCACTTTCAATATTCTGCAATTTTCCGCCGACAACAACATCAAGAAAGTTGTTCTCGCTTCCAGTGAATCAACGCTTGGGTTCGCATTTGCAAGACGGCCACACTCTCCGCTGTACTTCCCCATCGATGAACAGCATCCTTTGGAACCACAGGATGCCTACGGCCTGAGCAAAGTCTGCTCCGAAGAAATTCTGAAGAGTTTCTCAAGAGGGTATGGAATTCAGACAATCGCCCTTCGCTTTCCCTGGATCTGGGTTCCTGAAGAAAGAGAACGCGAGAAATACCGGAAGCTTGTTTCAGATTATGCAGACTGGTATAAGAATCTCTGGGCGTGGGTGGGCGTGCACGACGTGGCACAGGCATTTGGAAAAGCAATTGCGTACAATGGCGATCATTTCGATCGTTTCTTTATTACCGCGAATGACAACTGGACCGGTCGTCCATCAAGAGAACTCATAGGAGAGTTTTACACGAGTTCGCAGATCGTGCAGACATTGAAAGGAACCTGCAGCCTGATCTCCAGCGATCTGGCGAAGGTTGTCCTGAAATATTCTCCGGAAGAAAAAGTATCAGACCTGCTTGATTGACCAGAATTATCGTTGACACCGACGCAGGCGTGGATGACGCACTGGCGATCATCTACGCAGCACATTCCCCCGAGCTATTGCTTGAAATGATCACGACAGTATCAGGGAATGTGCCGGTCGAGGAGGTTACACAGAATGCGCTTCTCCTCAAGAGGCTCCTGTCTCTCGACCTGGATGTTAAATCAGGGGCATCCTTGCCTCTGAAGAGACAACTGGTTACCGCCCCCGAAGTCCATGGTGGTGACGGGCTGGGTGGCTACCGCATCGGAAACAACATCCATTTCAAAGACTGGCGGACGGACGACGCTGCGGAGAAAATTGTGGAGTCAGCCCGCAGACTTGGTCGTAAGCTGAAGATCGTTTCCATCGGTCCCATGACGAACCTTGCATACGCTGTTGCAAACGATGGCGATGCTATGCGGAAGATCGGGGGGATTGTCCAGATGGGAGGCGTATTTCACGGGTACGGAAATACGACGACTTTTACAGAATTTAACATGTATGTAGATCCTGATGCCGCGGACTTTGTATTGAAAAGCGGCGTAAAGCTGGATTTCGTACCTCTGGACCTGACCGAAAAAATATTTATGCCGCGCAATATTCTAACTTCTCTCTTAAATTCAACAAGAAAGATGAGCGGCGAATTGAAGACACTTGTCACACAGTCTCTATCGTATTATATGGCTTACCACCGTCACACCGATGGACTGGACGGTTGTTTCCTTCATGACCCCATCGCTGTCGCTGCTGTGGTGAACCCAGCATGGTTTAAATTTGTTGATGCCTTTGTCTCGGTGGAAACTTCAGGCATCCTGACATCCGGCATGACCCTGGCCGACTTGCGAACCGGGAAAGGACGGTCAAACAGCCGGATAGCCACGGGAATCGATGCCCGTTTGTTCCTCGATGACTTTGCCAGGAAGCTTTTCGGCCGGACTATTTCCGCCCGCGTGATGAAAAAGGATTGCATGCGCGACAGGTTCGGGCCGGAATTCTCAAATGCTCTTCAATAGAGAAGCCACCCATGTCGAGAATTACTGTATTGTCGGCTTTTGTTATCGTCCTGCTGATTTCAGGCTGCAAGAACCCGTCATTGATCCCTACATCTGAAGATGACTTCATCGTCGTCCCCCCTATCAACGTACAAGTGCTCTCGGCACACGATGCTTCGATACTCCTCCAATGGAACGATGTAGGCGCCGTCGGCTTCTCATACTATAACGTTTACTACGGGACGAACAAGTCTCACCTGAGCTATGAAGCACAGACCTATTCAAATGCCTTTTACGCTGACAGCCTCAGTTATGATTCGACTTATTATTTTCAGGTTACCGCAGTATATGCCAACGGTGCTGAAAGCGGGCCAAGCAACATCGTCTCCGCAGAACCCATAAACTACTTTACGCCAATCGCCCCCGCTGGTCTCGTCGTGCAGGGACATAATGACAACTCAGGGGAGTATATTACCGTTGTTTGGACCCCCAATAAGGATGGCGACCTTGCCGGCTATGAAGTCTATCGGGGCACCTCCAGTACGTTTCAACCGGACACGATATCATATACGAATCTGGTGTCGACCCAAACGACGGTTGCGTTCAAGGATACTACGGGCCTTGTTCTCGACACCGAATACTATTACAAGATTATCGCCTTCGACTTTGCTCACTGGCGGAGTGCTCCCTCGTATCCTGATTCGGATATGATTCTTCCGCGCCCTACTCTCCTATCTCCGTCAAACGGAGCAGCCATAAGCGACCTCGCAATCCTGTCGTTTAAATACAACGAGGTTCCGGGAGCGTCAGGGTATATTGTATATGTCTCAAGTTCTTCTACGGTCGGCGACGTGTTCAGCGCGGCCGTGCCGGCCGGCCAGGATTCTCTGATTTATTCGGGCACATCGTTAAATTTGAATCAGCAGTACTTCTGGCATGTTGCCGCTTATACACAGGATTCAAACACGCCTAACTCGGTGAGCGATGTTTACAGCTTCATTTTGACTCAATGATAGAATTTCAAAATGTAACGAAGAGTTACGCCGGAAACGTCGCGCTCGATTCGATTTCATTCAAAGTTGCTAAGGGCACGGCGTGTGGATACATTGGACCGAACGGCGCAGGAAAAACAACTACCGCAAGGATAATCGTGGGGCTGGAGAAGGCGGAGTCAGGAAGAGTCATCGTTGTGGACAGGGACGCAGCGAAGGATGAAGACTCCATCAAGAGCAGGATTGGCTACGTCCCGGAATCTCCGAGGCTTTACGAATCGATGACGCCCAGGGAGACGATCGCGATGGCCGCTATGCTGAGAAAAAGCGAATCGGAGGTGGCCTTGCGGAGACTGGATCTACTTTCCGAAATTCTTTATTTCAAAGATACCCTCCATACGCCCCTTTATGCCCTCTCCAAGGGAACAAAACAGAAAGTCGTTATCAGCCTCGCCCTTCTTTTCCATCCACAGGTATTGATACTTGACGAGCCTACCGACGGACTCGACGTACAGGCGGTTGCGGCATTGAAGCAACTCATAAAGACCTTCATTTCTTCCGGCGGCACCGTTTTTTATAGCTCCCATTTACTCGATGTGGTTGAAGGCATCTGCAGCAAAGTGTATTTCATAAATCTCGGTAAAATAGCCGATCAATATGAAGAGAGAGACTTCGCCAGCAAACGGGGATTTCTTGAGAATGCTTTGACTGAACATATTGGATCGAGAAATGAGCAGCAGCTCATAGATGCTTTCTTCGAACATGCGGATTAGCGCTTTATTAATACTTCTGATGTGCACAACCTCCGAGGCGTTTTCTCAAGTCCAGGACACTACAAACGCGCCACCGGCGAATATACTCCAAACCGGATTCAATCAGCAGATCAACACCGTAAACTGGAATGGCATTGCCGGAGGTACGTGGACCACCGACGATTATTCCGTGTCCTTCAATGAAAATTTCAACTCGGTACTCATCCAGGGAATGCAGAAGCTCATCCGCGACGACCAGAATTTCAACGGTTCAGTTAAGAAAAGAATTCTGCGCAATCTATCGGCGTTCGGTTTGTTCAGCTCGAACTTCGTGAATGATAACAGGCAAATAGGCCTGAACCTGGTCGGGGCGTCGACAATTCTAGGCGGTTTGTCTTTTGTAAACGGGACAGATTCACTCATCGGAGGAATAGGAAACAGATGGGATCAGCAGGCCGGGGTTGACAACAACGGACTTACTTATGATATACAG
>JAJYOS010000594.1 GCA_021796055.1 Bacteroidota bacterium | reverse complement strand
AGTGGAAATGGGGGGATATCCGTTCGTCGCGCTTGGACAAAATGCGACCGCGCGTTGGGTCTACGAAGACGGCATCCCAAAGGTCGAGGCAGTCTGGTGGGCGGGAGGCATCAAGGTTACCGAGAAAATATTCGCGGTCGCAGGGATGAATACTTTTGTCAGGTCTATCACGCTTGACGGCGCTTCGATTATCGGTGGCGAAAACATAAAGATCCGCCTGGGAGTGCCGGACGGGAATATCGAGAAGTTTCCGAACGCTATACTCTATTCAGGGGAGAAGGGGAGAATCGCGATCGTTGTGCCGCAGTCTGACATGCATACCGACATAGATGGGAATTATCTTGAAATTTCAGATTCCCTGGCACCTGGACAACGCCAGACCTTCAATACTTTTGTGGTCACCCAAATCCCGACGGGTACTCCGGAAAATATGCTGTCGCGAATGGGACGCGTGAGCACCGGCAACCAGTTCCTCGACAGGACTCGCGAGGATTGGGCGAAGACGACTACCGTGACGACGGGAGACGATGTGGTTGGTAATCTCTTCAACAATGTACGCTTCACGCTTCCCGGATACGTGTCCGAGGTTGGAATAATGGATGCGGGAGTGTTCGAGTACGGTGGTCAGTGGATAAGAGACGCTTCCAACACAACCATTGGGCTCCTCCAGATAGGACAATTCCAGCTCGCGCATAATCTCCTTTCGTATATGGCCGACAACATGATCGGCAACAACGGCGCGACGATGATATCGAGCAGTTTCGTGAATCCGGAGGATGAGGAATTCGATCAGATGGGCGAATTCTGGGATGCCATGAAACAGTACTATTATTGGACGGGAGACGCGTCTCTTCTGCAGAAGAACGCGAAGAAACTTATAGCGATGACGAACTTTCCTTTGCAGCAGCAGTTCCTGAATTCAACCGGAATGGTGCACGATAAGCGAGAATACTGGGAGCGGTTTCTCGGGGATGGCTATGAGCTGGCGTACCAGGTTTACGTCATCGAGGGGCTCCGTGATGCTATCGAACTTGCTCATGTTGTCGGGGCGGAAAAATACGTCCCGCGTTGGAAGGAGATTGAGACTAAGATGTTCAATACTATGATGTACAATCCCAAAATGGGACTCGTTCACGACGGCGCATTCATTAAGAGAAGGTCCATAGACGGACAGATTGTGGATACACTAAGGTACAAAGGTTATATCGTCGATTCGCCTGCGCTCACGGAGTCGATGCAGAGGCTGATGCCCGACGCGTCGATGGCGCTTCCAATTGACCTTGGACTCGTCAGCCCGAAGTCGGCGATCGCGAGGAACACGTTGAACGAACTCCAGTCGCTTTGGGATTTCAGATGGTCATTTGGCGGCTACGACCGGTATAATACAAGTTCGGAGCCGGATCAGCCGGGGCCGTGGTCGTTCGCGACGGGGTTCATATTGCGCGCGCAACAGGCTGCAGACATGTATCGGCGCAGCAGGAAGACGCTGGAGTATTTATACAACGTGCAGGGCGGCCACACCGGCGCGTATTTCGAAGAGATACCTCTGAATCGGCATCAGGAATTCAAGGATGGGATTCTCCCGTGGCCCTCCGCTGAAGTGGCTCTTTTCGTCGTCAGGTCCTGGTTAGGCGTTGGTTTCGCGAACGGCCGGGTTGTCATTAAGCCGAATCTTTATCCTGGCACAGGCGAGGTCAAGGCCAACCTCAGATATCACGAGAGCAGCATCAGGCTCAATATTGAAAACGCCGGTCCGGTGCGGGAAGCTATTGTTGATGGGAAGGTGATCCGTCCAACGAGGGAGGGAGCCATCATGCTCCCCGCCGATTTTACTGGAGGGACGGTAGACATCAGGACCCATTGAGGCCGATGAATTATCCATCGATCCCTTATTGTGCTTGTGGAGTCAGAAACATAATTTTAGCTATGCGGAGTTAGTATCGGAGAGAAGGAGAACTACGGTGACTCGGTTCCTGCTTAGTACGGTCCTAATGTTTTCGTTCGGATATACAAGTAAGCTAAAAGCTGAGACGTTTGTGCCGGCGGACAACCCTTACATTCAGTACTCTGGTAGATGGGACTTCTCGGATTCGTTAAATCCGAGGCATTCATGGCCGGGAATTTATATCACGGTGGTGTTTGATGGAGACAGCATCGGTGTCAGAATGCAGGACACCGTCAACTATTATGACGTCTACATTGATGGCAAGCTCCACGGAATATTTCACGGGGATAAGCCTGGCGACGCCGACTATGTCCTTGCCTCTAATCTCCCTGATACAATTCACACTCTCCGTCTTAGCCAGCGGAATATTTCGTTCGGCATCTATACCTTCTCGGGCTTGATACTTCAGAACGGCGCGAGGCTTTATCCGCCGCCTTCACCTCCAGAAAGAAAGATTGAGTTCATCGGTGATTCGTATACCGCTGCCGAGGGCAACGAAGCAACTCAGAAGATTATGCCGTGGACAGCGAAGTTTCCGGTTACGGATATCGACAGCGGATTCGCTGCAATGACCGCGCGGCATTTCGATGCGCAGTACCACATTACGGCAAGATCAGGAATCGGAGCTGTCTGTGATTGGCAGGGGCATTTCAAAACGTCAATGCTGCACTATTTCGACAGGACGCTGATGGAGGCTCCTGAACCAAAGTGGGATTTCAAAAAGTGGGTGCCGAACCTCGTGGTTATTTGTCTCGGATTGAACGATCACTCCGGGCTGGCTGCAAAGAACGGCAAAGTCTCTGCGAAGAATTCTAAAATATTCCGGAATGGTTACATGAAACTCCTGTCAATGGTTCGAGAGGCCTATCCAGATGCTCCGATACTTGTGTGGGCACCTTACCCCACCTGGGCGCGCCGGAATGAAAGGGAGATAGTCGCCAAAGAAAGGGCGGAGGGGTTCAAGAAGGTCTACTATGCCCACTTTGACAGGTTCCCCGGCGGATACGTTGCGGATGGACATCCCACTGTGGCTACGCACAGGAAGATGGCCGCCGAGCTCATAAAGGCAATTAACCGGATAGCTGTTTTTAAGGAAAGAAAACTCAATTGAACACGACGCGGATGTTTAAGATGGTGTTTATTTCGAACAGCTCGCGAGGTCTATTCTTGTAACTTTGTGAAAAGTCATAGGTTCAAAAGCACAATTCAACTTAGGGAGAAGCAATATGCCAACAGTTGATACTAGGTCGAAATGGCGCGGATTATATTTGGGATTCCAGATTTTTGCGGTCCTTCTGGTGATCCACGCGCGCGGCGCGACACAGACACTTGACAGAGTCAGGTACGATGGGAAAGACGTTTTCCTTAGCGGAATCAATGTCGCATGGGTAAGTTATTCCGCTGATCTAGGACCGAATCCCGCAAATTTGTCCGCCTTTAGAACGATATTTCAGCAAGTGAGAAACAGCGGGGGAAACGCCCTCAGGCTTTGGCTATACACAACCGGCGCGAATGCCCCGACATACAACTCGCAGGGATACGTCACGGGGCCGGGGCCGGTCGCGATACAGAATCTTCGCGAGATTCTTTCCGTGGCACATCAATACCGGGTTGGACTAATTCTCTGTCTTTGGTCGTTCGACATGCTGGGGAAGCATGAGGGACTCAATTCGACTCTACTCAGTAATAACCAGAAGATGTTGACAGATACCGCGTATACTATGGCTTTCGTCCGTAACGCGCTCACTCCACTGGTAGATTCAGTGAAGAGCAGCCCGGCGATCATCGCCTGGGAAGTTTGCAACGAACCGAACGGCATGGTAACCGGCATGGAATATTACACGCAGGACCCAACCGTCCCGATGTCATCGGTGCAGCAGTTCACGAATTTGATTGCCGGCGGCATCCACAGGGCAGACCCCGGCGCGCTTGTCACAATAGGAGCGGGCAACTTCAGCATTATCACCGACGTCAATCCTCTCGC
>JAJYOS010000593.1 GCA_021796055.1 Bacteroidota bacterium | reverse complement strand
CAGCGGCGGTTCGATTGACGTGTATGGTGGCCTCAGAGGATTTGTATTGATAAACATGAGGCAGAGAGGGGTTTCGAGCTTCGACTTGTCACCCGTAAACGTCTCCTACACCGAGGGCCAGATGTCCGGATATGCAGTTATCGCGGGAATCCGCGCCTACATAGGGTTTCTAACGGTTTACGCAGAAGGGGCAATGAACTTCTATCCGGGTGGTAGCACGCTCACACAGTGGTACAACACCGCCACAATCGCTCCATTTGCAAGTGTGACGCTTGAACCCTTTTCATTGAGGGGAGGAGTCGGAGTTGTTTTTTGAGAATCATCTCATCCAGTCTATTTGCCTTTACACCGAACCAATAGTGTTCGAAAGAAAAGGGAAGGAGCTCCAGCCATGAAGCACCCATTTATTACGATCGCCATTCTTATCGTTACCGCTCAACAAGCTTTGTTCGCAGACACACTGAAGGTTGGGATAGGACAACCGTACACCACGATTCAGTCTGCCATCAACGCCGCAGCGACTGGTGACACAGTCAAGGTCTTCCCCGGGACCTACAACGAGGCAATCATTATCAATAAAAACATCGTTATCCAAGGTTCAGGTTACGAGAGTACGAGGATCACAAGTGCCAACAATCCGACTGTGACAATGAGTGGCGGGAAACTGATGTGGTTTTCAATTACGTCGATTTCCGGGGACGGCATACAGGCAACAGCTGGACTAATAACCAACGACGTGATCGCGGGATGCGGCCGCTACGGCGTGAATTTTCTCCAAAATAGCACGGCAAGCATTAAGAATTCTGTAATTCTCGGAAATTCATCTCATGGCGTAGAGGGTTACAATAACGGCTATAACGGGACCGCTGTTAACTGCATCAGTTGGAACAACGGGGAATACTCCAGGGGGCTTGACGGTCTCAAAGGCGTCACATATTGTGACGGATCAGTCTCGGCTCAATCGAGCAGCAACACAATCGACGTTGATCCAATGTTTACCAGCGGTAGCGATTTCCATATCCCGCCTACTTCACCGTGTTATGGGGCAGGCAATCCTGCTGATGTTAACCCTGATGGTTCGCGCAGTGACATGGGATACTTCGGCGGATCCGATTGTCCCATTTATCCCGTCGTCACGAAAATACTAATCGTGCCGGTGGGAAACGGCCAGGTCCAGATCCAGGCAACTGCTCAGGCAAACTACTGAGGCATGACCATGAAGAATGCAATTCTGATTACTCTGATGATCATTGTTTCCGGTCTGAAGTGCTATTCCCAGAACATTTCTCGGGGTCAAACAATCGTTGCCGGTGAATATTTCACCAATATAGATCCTGGCGCTGGGAACGGAACGCCGATATCTGCAAACTATGGGTCCGCAGCTGCCAATGCGTCATTCACCGCTCAGGTTCCGCCCGGAGAGGTCCTCTATTTCAGATTCGAGAGTTCCGACGGTACTTGGAGTACCCCGCAACCGGTCCTCGGTGGAGCCTCGTCAAGTTCCGGAGCCAGTCTAGTCGCCGGAGAATATTCCATTGACTCTGATCCTGGAATCGGAAACGCGACATCGTTCTCCGTTGGCACAAATGGAAAGATCGCTATCTCCTTACCTCCGCTGACAAGAGGTGACACACTCTATATGCGGGTTAAGGATTCTTTTGGAAGGTGGAGTCCGACAAGTGCGGTCAAGTACGATTTTATTAGCATTGCTGATGCGCAGTACTACATAAAGTATACAAATGGAACAACAACTCCGTTAGCTGAGATGTCTCTCATAGACTCACTGCAGAACTACCCGGTCTTCGTTGCCGTGTCATCTAACATACCGGCACTTACGAATTTCGATACAGTTTACGTCCGTGTCCGGACCGAGAACGGATTTTGGAGCACATGGTCCCAATCAGCCGGCGTTCTAACGGCAATCCAAGGGGATAACATAAGCGTTCCTGGAAAGTTTAGACTCTTTCAGGCTTATCCCAATCCTTTCAATCCATCGACGACAATCGAGTATGAGCTTCCTGAAAGATCACATATCTCGATAATCGTATATGACGTTCTGGGCAGAAATGTTAGGACATTGGTAAATGAGAATAAACCAGCGGGGACTTACCGGGTCATTTTTGACGCAGCCGATGTCCCTAGCGGAGTGTACTTCTATAGGCTTGTTGCGAGTGGAGTCGAGCCGTCCGCCGCAGGAGGTTTTGCAGACACAAAAAAATTCACGGTTCTTAAATAGCGCCATATATTACCAGCAATAGATGACGGGGAAATGTTATGAGCACGGCCAATAACTATGAGGTCTTATTTATAGACCTTGAAGGCAAGAATATCCTTCCATCCTTGGAGCCTTTGGCAAGTCGACATGGGCTGCATCTTTTATCCACCGCAAGCATCGATGAGGGGATCCGCCTTCTCGAAACCTACCGCCCGATCCTCGACGCGGTCGTGGTCACGTCGAAACTGGCTGGCGCTTCAAACCTCGCTGACATCCGTGTCCAAGCCATAAAGGCAAAGGGCAATGACATTCCTGTCCTTATTTTCCCGTCTTACGATTCAGATTGCTTTATAACTTCCAGTGGTCAGCAACCCGAAATTTATACGCAAATCCTCCACCATGAAATTGGCGCTGATCCACAACACGTGTTCTCTCAAATCCGAAACGCGATAGAATCAAATCGGATAACCAATGCACATGATTCATCGACCTTCGAATCAAGCTGGGACAATCGGTCAGGATTCTATCTTCAGCAGAAAAGAGACGGTGAATGCCGCGCCTTATTTGCTTTCCGCCTTCAATCTGTTCTCGCAGTCCGTTCCCAGCTGGAATCTGCGACTGCACTGCGTGCAGCAATTCGTTGGCATCATCATTTCTTGAGCTTACTGACCTTCTTCTCGTTCCCGCTCGACGTAACCCTGCGAATTATTTCTCCTCAGGTGGAAGGCCAGAAAGACAAGATGTTGCTCATTTCGCTGATCTTTTCTACAACAGGCAGCCGTTATGAATTGGCCGCGGATAACGCGAAGACGCTTCAAGACGAATTACGGGCTCACCTGAGCCGGAGTGACGATGGCCTTTCTTCTCCATACAGCTTCGCTCCAATTCTCGATCAATTGGAATTTGAACGGATCATCACACCATTTCCTCTTCGGTCTGTCGTGAACTTGGAAAGACGAACTCTCAAGTTGGGAAACCCTGGCTACGGTCTGCTCAGGAACGCGCCGGACAACGAGGAGGGGATGGGGCTAGCACTTCCGACAGGGGGATCCTTCTCAACTCCTTCTCCCCTTAATCATATCTACGCAGTACTTTCTGACCAATCCAGCCAAAGCTTTCTTGACATTACCATCACCCCTTCTAAGCTCCTCCCTTCGGAAATTGACTTGCTTCACGATATGAGAAACGCTCTGAGTCAAGACGCTGAGAATCTTCTTTCTGAAGAAAAGGAATCCGTGATTCCGTTTGCACAAGCAATGATGCAGCAAGCCGAACAGACTTTCTATCTCCAGTCCCGTCTCGCAACCGCAGCCCCTGCAATTTCCGGTAATCTTATTACCGCGGCGTCGATTGACCTTTTCGGCCAGGTTTCCAGCGTGCAAGTCTCCCAATTAAACACTGACGAGGGTGGGATCCTTAACCCGATTTCCTTTCAGACAACTCAACCAATCGTGAGGCTGCGGCACATTTTCCCGCTTAGCCATCTCGTTACCATATTTCACCTCCCCTTGCCATTTCAAGGAGACGCACCTTGGATCAACACGACCCATCCACTGGACCGTTTTCTTCCGGATAACATTTCGACTAACGGCCCGGTCTTGGGCTACAAAGAAGCCGGGAAACGTCAGCAGCTGATCAGAATTGCACCCGAAGATTTACGTCGCCATCTCTGGATTCTCGGTCAGACTGGTACTGGCAAATCAACCATGCTCATGTCCATG
>JAJYOS010000036.1 GCA_021796055.1 Bacteroidota bacterium | reverse complement strand
GATAAGGCTAAGATCTTCAGAAGTTATATCTAGCTCCGAGTTGCATCTGCCAACGGGAGTAGAAAGGATCGGGAGACCAAGGGTGCCCGCTCGATGGGAGAGTAAGCTGGAAAGTAGGCTGCCCTGCCGAATTCTTCCCTTCATAATTCATCAATTCATAAGTACCGTACGGAACTGTCTCGACATATCCCCAACTGTGATTGAGAAGGTTAAGAACATTTAGAATGTCGAGCGTGAACTCAATGTTCTGCCCGTCAATAGTCGGGATGTCCTGCGCGAGGCGCAAATTGAGCTGACCATCCCACGGAGATCTTCCACCGTTGCGCGGGACGATCTGACCCTTGTATTTGCTGAGATACGGATCGCCATTGATGTAATTGGCTAACTCAGTGTAATCCGAAGCAGGAGCAGGGACCCAGGATCCACTTTGTTTTACCACCAGGTTTATGTCGCCACCCGGGGCCGGATATTTCGGAACATAAACAAGATCGTTCACC
Source organism: Bacteroidota bacterium (assembly GCA_021796055.1). The sequence continues at coordinate 15,766 of JAJYOS010000036.1, read as the reverse complement.
TTGGAGCCGTCGCCGTTCACGTCGCCATAATAGATGTATGAGAAGGGACTGCCCGACATTCCCGTGTAAAAGAGAGAGAGCGTGGTGGCGAAGCCGTGAGCGTACTGTACCTCCTCGGAGACCGACAGGACGACTCTGCTGGGGACCGAGAAATCCGAGACCGCGAGAGGCGGATTGTTTGGATTTCCCCCGATCGGGTTGTAGTACCATTGAGAATATGCCTGACTGGATGTCACGGCGTTCTGATCGTAGGCCTGACTGAACGTGTAGGACAAGTCAAGGAAGGCCAGATCGTTTATTCCTTTGTCACCGAGCATCTGAAAGATACCTTCTGCGAACTGCCTGTGAAGAGACGCAGTCAGATCGTACTCGTAAGGTTTGTTTGTATTTGTCATATAGACAACCCGCGTGAAGGCGCTATCCAACAACCCACTATAAAGCGGCCTTCCGCCCAGACCGACATAATTATCGTGTCCGGCGAGGGGAACTATATTGAGGTTCTGATACATCACATCGTTTATCGATTGAGTAAACAATCCTTCCAATGTGCCGACAAAACCAAGCGGAAGCGCATGATCCACAGCGAGGTCGACTCTGAACACTTGAGGCATCTTGAAGTTCGGAGATGTCATGTCGACTTCGGTAGTGGTGATTGGAACGAGTGCAGTATCGGTCCCACCGGCAACAGGCTGGGTAAGAGGATTTGGGTCGAAGAACCCGGGTGGGAGCCCCCTCGTAACATCGAGGCGGTTGATGTCCACGCCGGTGTTGCTGTACTGATTGGAAATCCAGACGTAAGGGACACGCCCGGTGAACACGCCAGCTCCGCCGCGTACCACCCATTGCCTGTCGCCATTGATGTCCCAGTTCCATCCAAGGCGGGGAGACCAGAGCAACTCGGTCTTCGGAGGCTGATCGGTTCTCAATCCCATGAATGCGAAGGCATTGTCGAAGGTAGGGTTGTTGTATGGCTTCGTGGGGAACGTCGGAATATCGAGCCGGAGACCGTAGGTGAGTTTCAGGTTGGGGATTATGCTCCATTCATCCTGCGCATAAAGACCGTATTGAACCGCGCTCCAGTCCGCCATCGGCTGTTGTACTCCGGGAATGTTCGAGTAGTCGTGCCTGAATTCGGAGGGGCTGCCGGCCTGCAGGGCTGCAAGACTTCCGAAGTTGTAAAAGCCGTAATAGTCCGGTAGAAACAGATTGTTGAAGGTGAAGGACTCATCGTGAGTGCCGAACGTAAACAGATGACTTCCGGCAACGAGCGAGAGGTTATCCGTGAGTTCCCAGATATATTGATAAGTATGATTGGCGCCCGAATACTGTTCTGTCCCAGCGACGATAGTACCACCCGAAAAACCGGATGCATGAGACAACTGAATCATAGGCATGAGGGGATTCGGGACAATGCGGTGGTCGATGATCGAGGTGTAGTTCAGGATTGCCTCGTTCGAGAGGTTCGAGCCAAAGGAACTGTTCAGCTGAGCGACTATCGAATTGGTCTTGTCATTGAATGTGTATGCCGCCGAACTCAGGTACAGCGTGTTGTAACTCCGGGATATAACATCCTCATTGGCATTAACGAAATTATACCTCAAACTCAGTTTTTCGGTCTCCGACATATTGTAGTCGATCCTGGCGAACACCTTGTTGGATGGGGTCAGAGCGGTGTATGTGGAAGCTGTCCCCGGATTGAGATTGTACTGCTGCTGAAGGACGTTTATGAATGCCTGTATCAGAGAGTCCGAAGCGGCAGATGTATTCTCTATGGGCTGGCGCTCCCTGTCGATTTCGCCGTTGACGAAGAAGAAGAGCTTGTTCTTGACTATCGGACCGCCGAGACGGAATCCTGTCTGAACGTTGCTGAACTTAGGATAGGGCGTTTTCTCGGCGTTGGGGCTCGTGCCGATGAAGTTCTGGTTCTGCCCGAAGAAATAGACGGATCCTTCGAATCTGTTGGTTCCGCTTCTCGTGATGGCGTTGACTTCGCCGCCCGTGAAGCCACCCTGGCGGACATCGAAAGGCGCGAGCGAGACCTGAAATGTCTGAATAGCATCGAGGCTTATCGGCGTGGTGCCGGCCTGACCGCCCGGCGTCCCACTGGAAGGAAGGCCAAACAAATCGTTGTAGTTGGCGCCGTCGATCTGGATGTTGTTATACTTATTGTTCCTGCCGAGCGCGGAGTTGTCCACGAAACCGGGAGAAAGCGCCTCGAAATCCTGGAAGCTCCTTGTAATTGTCGGGAAGCTTTCGATGAATTTTCTCGACACGGTCGTAGCCGCCCCTGTCCGGTTCGTGTTTGAAAGACCGGGTGCATTTGCTATGACCTCCACTCCACCAACATTTACTGCCTGCTGGGTAAGTTTGAAATTCAATTCAAGGTTCTGACCGATTTCCAAATAAACGTTCTTGACTTCCTGCGTCTTGTAGCCCACATCAGAGACGGTAATGGTATAGGGTCCTCCGACTCTCATACCGCGAATGTAGTAGCGGCCGTCAAGCTGGGTGCTGTTGCCGTACTTGGTTCCAGACGGGACATGAAGCGCTATCACGGTCGCACCAGGAACCGGCTGGCCGTTTGTATCCTTGACTGTTCCGCTTATCGACGCAGTGGTGACACCCTGCGCATAAATAGAGACTGGAACGACAAGGAGCAGAGCCAGAAGAAGTAAACCTCGTAACAATTTCATGAGTTGCTCCTTTCGGTTTGGTAAAAAGTAACTTCGTAGGGAAATAATTCTGTGAAGGAGTGCAGCAATATAATAAGCCCGGAAAGGTATGTGCTCTTCCTCTGCATCACTTCAACCACTGGCAAAAAATAGTTTTCGTGACTCGCAAAAGCAAGCAGAACGAGGTTAATAAAGGATTAAGACTTGTTATCCTCAACATCTGTTTAGGGCAACGTGATAAATCCTTTCTTCACAGCTGTCTTCAAATATGAAATGTTTAGTGCAAGTAATAACCCGACAGAACTACTGGCAGATGCAGCAAAACCACACGCATCCTTAGCATCCCTGACGCTAAACGAACGGCAGTCTCTTCAGAGATCCCTCCGTAAGAAGACTAACACATCTCCTTACTATTCTCCCCCGACTGACTCCCAGATGTTATTGGTTCTCTTGACGTCGGGCAACTCATGATCGGGATCGAGGACAATCTTCACTACCTTTTCGCTGCTGTAAATCGGGTAGCGGTAATCGTTGCCTTCATACCAGATTTGTACAGGCAGCTTGTAATCCTTCGATGATCCGTCGGCGAATGTCACCTCCATTTTCACCGGCATGACGAGCCCACGATTGTTAGACAAATAGACAAGCGTGACGGCAGAATCCGCGACTACGGAATCTATTGCCTGGTCGAGCACATGGGTTGAGTAAAACCATCCGCGCCAAAACCAGTTCAGGTCCTCCCCCGTATAATCGTCAATCGTCCTGAAGAAATCGGATGGGAGCGGATGTTTGAAAGCCCAGCGTCGTATGTAAGCTTTGAAAGCCGGGTCGAAGAGTTTTGGACCCACGATGAAATCTCGGAGAAGCCGGAGTCCGAAGGCGGGTTTGTAATATTCGAGGAACCCCATGTTCTTCGGGAGCACCTGGTCGGCGCGAGTGTCGATTATTTGTTGGTTCTTCGGCGAGAGCATCTCCCTCGCAATATTATCTGCATCAAACGAACGACTCTCGCGTGAAGTATCGCCGTAAAAATCTTTGTTCGAATAATAGTTCAGAAACGTGTTGAAGCCTTCGTCCATCCAGGCGTGACGGCGCTCGTCGCTCCCGACCATCATCGGGAACCAGCTGTGACCGAACTCATGGTCTGTAACCTGGTACAGAAACTGTCCCCGGGCATTTACCGAGCAGAAGACTATCATCGGATATTCCATGCCGAGCACTATCCCTCCGACATTAACAGCTACCGGGTAAGGATAAGGATAGTAGTTTGTCGAATAATATTTGAAGGTATGCCGCATCATTTGTGCGACCGATTCCCAGCCGGGTTTGCGGACGGAGGTATCGGATGCGATCCCCTCTTTAGGATAGACTGCCATCAGGAGAATATTATTCCAGTGTGAGGCGTCCCAGATAAAAGCCCTCGACGCCGCCCAGGTAAAATCGCGGACGTTCTTTGCCTGAAAGCTCCAAGTCAATTCGCCCCGACCTGCGGGCCTAGTTTCCGGGTTGCCTACTTCGCCGACAGGTATTACATGGGTCGTCTTGTCGGCATTCATCGCCTCTCCAAGCCTGTCGCGCTCCGTCTTTGTCAGTACTTCGTCGGGATTTTTCAGCATTCCGGTCGCGACCACGATGAATCCGCGGGGAACAGTAATCTGGACATTGAAATCGCCGTACTCCAGATAGAACTCTCCTTCGCCGAGATACGGAAGCGGATTCCAGCCGTGCGCATCATCGTAAACGTACATTCTCGGATACCACTGAGCTATCTCGTAAATCGTCCCGTCCTTTGACTGATACTTCCCCATTCTGTCGGAACCGTACGTCGGGATCTTGAAGTGCCACGAGATTTCGATATCGAGCTTCCCTCCATGCGCCGGGAGCGGCTTTCCGAGATAGATGATCATCCTCGTTCCGTCGACAACATAGCTGATATCCTCCCGCTCGCCATCCTGAACGACCGCAACAGATTTCAAAACATCTCCCCCATTCTTGAAAGCGCCGCGCCAGCGGACCTTCGGCGAGTCGTACTCATCATTGCCACGACTGCCGTCTTTGAACAAATTTTGATCGAGCTGCAGCCAAAGATGCGAAAGAGGCTCAGGAGAATTGTTCGTGTACGTGATCGTCTCCGAACCTGAGACTTGGTTTGCCGCTGTGTCAAGCGAGACTTGTATGTTGTAATCCGCCCGTTGCTGCCAGTAATCCGGGCCGGGACGCCCGTCCGCCATGCGGCAGTCGTTCGGGGTCGGCCAGTTCATTGGAGCGAAGATCGATGGGTTGCTGCGCGCCCATAAGAGGGGTGCGGTGAGAACGAGCATAAGGAGGCTCAGTCTCAATCTCATGATTGTCTCCTTCGTTTCTTGGGGTGATGGTTTGGAGGGAAAAGTCTAATCAAAGCGCGCTGTCAGCCCTTTCCGCTAATGAGGTATTCCGTTAGCACGCGTGAATAAGCTGGAAGGGTGCGCAAATACGTATCATGTGTAAAAGGACGACTAATTCGGGGAAAAGTTCAATAGAGGAACCTTATCCTCAATACCCCGGAAGCAAAGCTCGCGTTGTCAGCGGATATCCGAAAAAAGAGCTTCCTCGATGCGAGAACGGTTAACCGAATCTGCCGGTGATGTAATCTTCCGTTTGTTTCTTCTTCGGCCTGGTAAACATGTCGCGCGTGCCGCTGAATTCGATCAGCTCGCCGATATAGAAAAACGCGGTGTTGTCGCTGATACGCGCGGCTTGCTGCATGTTGTGCGTCACGATCACGATCGTGTACTTGTCTTTCAGTTGGAAAACCAGTTCCTCGATTTTTGCCGTCGAGACGGGATCGAGAGCCGAGGCCGGTTCATCCATAAGGATGACCTCCGGATCGACCGCGAGAGTTCTCGCTATGCACAATCTCTGCTGCTGTCCTCCGGACAGACTCGCGCCGGATTTCTTCAGCGAGTCCTTCACTTCGTCCCACAAAGCAGCCTGTACGAGCGTTCTCTCGACGACTTCGTCAAGTTCCTTCCGCTTGTGTCTACCGGTAAGCTTCAGACCGGCAACTACGTTGTCATAGATCGACATTGTAGGAAATGGGTTCGGCTTCTGAAAAACCATACCGATTTTTTTTCTGACAAGCACCGGATCCACGTTAGAAGCATAAATGTCCGTCCCATCGACGAGGACTCTTCCGGTGATTCGAGCATCTCTGGCGAGCTCGTGCATTCTGTTTAAAGTCCTGAGGAAAGTCGTCTTCCCGCAGCCCGAAGGACCGATGAAGGCAGTAACTTTGTACTTTGGAATCGAGATATTGATCCCCTTCAATACCTGGACCTTTCCGAAATAAGCCTTCAGGTCTTCAGTGACGATGCCGGTGGTATTTTCAAATGTTGCTGTCATGCGGAATGCTCATATTTCTGTCTTGAGAAGGCTCTCATCCCAAGGTTGACTATAAGAATCGCGAGTACCAGGACGAGCGCGCCTGCCCAAGCCTGGCGGTGCCAATCCCGGTATGGTGAGATGGCGTAGTTAAATATCTGTACGGGCAATGTCGAAATCGGCTGGGTAAGGCTGTAACTAAAGAAGGCGTTGTTGAAGCTCGTAAACAGCAGCGGCGCGGTTTCGCCGAGGACTCTGGCGCCTGCGAGAAGAATTCCCGTTATGATACCGCTTTTCGCGCTTCTCAGCACAACCGACAGGACGGTTCTCCAGTACGGTACTCCGAGCGCGAGCGAGGCCTCACGGATAGAGGTTGGCACCGTCTGCAAAATCTCGTCCGTGGTTCTCAGGACCGTCGGCATCATCATTACGCCGAGCGCGAAGCCGCCTGCCAGGACGCTGAAGCTTTTCATCGGGAGAACGACGACCGTGTACGCGAAAACGCCCATGACGATCGACGGAGTGCCGTTTAGAACGTCGGCGACGAATCTAACGACATTTGAAAATTTCGTATGAGGGAATTCTCCGAGGAATATACCGCCGAAAAGCCCGATCGGAATCCCGATCAATGCCGCGATTCCAACGACGTACACTGAACCGATGATCGCATTTGCCATGCCTCCTCCCGCCTCACCTACCGGCGCCGGCCTGTGAAGGAAGAAGTTCATGTTGACGGAAGCTGCTCCCTTGTAGAAAAGGTATCCCACTATGAGAACCAAAGGGAGAAGTACCACGATGATACTCGATGAGAAAAGGGCAGTAAAGAAGCCACTCGATATTTTGCGGCGCCAGTAGGAAAAGTCTCTTCCCACTAGCACCATCCTCCTTACCTGGCCATTGTTGTCCGCCAAATCAGCCACCTCGCTACTGCGTTTACGATAAGAGTTATTAGAAGAAGTATGAAGGCAATCGCTATCAACGCGGACAAATAAGAAGTATAAGTTGCCTCTGTGAATTCGTTCGCGATTACCGCCGCCATCGTGTATCCGGGCTGGAAAAGCGATTCGGTGATCTTCGGGGTGTTTCCAATTACCATTGTAACAGCCATCGTTTCACCGAGAGCCCTCGCGAGCGCGAGAATAATCGAGCCGAAGATGCCGCTCTTCGCGAATGGAAGCGCGATTTTCTTCAATGTCTCCCAGCGAGTCGCGCCAAGAGCGTACATCCCTTCTTTGAGCGGCACCGGAACCGTTCGCAGCACTTCTGTCGAGACCGAAATAATGAACGGCACAATCATGATCGCGAGTATCAAGGAAGCGGTTAGAAAGCCGATGCCTAGCGCGTAACCTTTGAAGAACGGAAGGTAACCGAAATTATTTTGGAGGAAAGGCTCGACGTAGTTCGCCATCAACGGCGATAAAACAAATATTCCCCAAAGTCCATATATGACGCTAGGTATTCCGGCGAGAAGTTCGACAAGAGGCTGCAACAACTTCCTCATCCACTTCGGCGACAGTTCCGCGAGAAAAATCGCGGTGCCTACTCCGAGCGGCGTCGCGATCAGAAGCGCCAAAAAAGATGTCACGAGCGTCCCATATATGAACGGCAGCGCACCGAAGACTTCGCTTACCGGATTCCAGGTAGTCCCCTTTACGAAATTCCAAAAACCCGCGTTCGCGAATGCTTCCCGAGAGGATAAATACAGCTCGATGCCGAGCCACACCAACAAGACGATGACAAGGAACGCGAAAAAGCCCAACACAACTTTGAATGCCGCATCGGCCCTAAATAATGATTTCCTTTCGACCTTAAGTGGCTCCGCAAGAGCTCCCACGATCTCCTCTTCAACTGCCATGGATTTAAATTATCCAGGGGCATTTACTTGGAGGTTAATTTAATGTTAAGGAATTGTTAAGCGAGTTTGACGTCAATGTTAACTATGGCAGCCCCCACAGTTTCCGCACTGTCCATTCAACCGCCAGAAGGACGAAGACTAACGCGAGTATGGGAAGTGACGAAAGGAGCTCAAAACTCGATGAATGGAGAAGCTTTGTCGGCTTCTTCCATGAAGGCTCCAGTTTGATCCCATTCTTAATGAATTGGGAAGGTGTGTAAAATGCCCCTCCAGAAACTGAAGCAATCTGTTTAAGGAGAGAAACATTCATTGCAGTCTGAACATATTCTACGTTCAACGGCTCAACCGATACGCTGCCGCTGTCAGCACCCGCGAAGGCTGAACCGTAGGTTGCGTCCGCAACATATTCATATCTACCCTCGCCGAGTCCTGACACAGCGCCGGTGTATGCCCCGCCTCCGACGGAAGAAAGCCGAATATCGGAAAACTTTTTGCCACTCCGGTCGTTTATGGCGAGGTCTACATTCGCTCCATCGAGGGGTTTGCCGCCCTGCCCTACAAGAAGCGCGCTGAAATGAATGGCCTCAGACGGATCGTAAACGCTTTTGTCGGTGCGAACAGTGAGGAGTTTCTGCTTCCCGCTACTGATGAGCGTGCGCATAAGCGTTGTCAGGAACTCCTGGAGGAAGTCGCTCCTAACTCCGCTTAACGGACTCATTAGCTGGAGCCTCCAAAGACCGTATGCGAGAAAGGCGGCGCTTCGTCCGGCGGGATCGACGAGAAATACTGGCGAGGCGGACTTCACTCCGTTTATCACCGGCGAGGCAATGGGCTCCGATCCGGGAGAAGGTAAGCATTCGATCATTTGATAATAGAGCGGAGGAAACATGGATGAATTTGATTCGACCAGCGAATAGATAGGCTGGAGTGTTGCCGACATGTTAGGCCCGGCTTCGGGAGAAATCCCGACTTGATACTCGCCCGAACTATAGCTTGAGATCTTGAAGGGTAGCCTAGGAAGTTCGCCGACGTTTCGCGCCGAGAAACCTGCCCCTGCGAAATACGCGTACGGAAGTTCATCCGCGTTCAGCTTACTGATGACTTCCTTCATCGTGAGCGCGGACCGGCTATTGGGGAAATCGTTAAGCACGGCCGCATCGTAGCTGCCGGCGAGAATTGCCGCAGCGTCTTTCTGATAAAAAGTGTCGCCGGTTTTCTGAACCAAAAGTCTCAGCTCGAAATCACCGTTCGCCTCAATGTTTCTCCGAATAAACGCGACATCCGTCGCCGGAGCGCCTGCCACCAGAAGTATGGAATACTTTCCCTTCTGGACATCAGCGGTCACCGACGCGGAATTGTTCCGCCTACTGAATTCACCACTCAGCGGCGGGACATACACCTTTAGCAGATGCGTCCCGACTGTCAAAGGAGTATAGTCGAACGACACTTCAACATCCCCACGCTCAGGCAACGTAACGGTTTTTGAAGCGACTTCTCTTCCGTCGTCGGAAAAGTACGCAGTTGCCAACGCGGAACCATATCCATTCGAGCCGATCAACGCTCTGACAACACTCTTCTTACCTGCATAGATCGCGGGCGCCGGAATAACTTGACGGACAACGACATCCTTCGGCGAAGTCGAGTCGCCAACTCCGATCACATACATGGGAAAAGTAAGATCCCGCGCAAGCTCGATCGGATTCCCCCCTTTGTTGTAGTCGCCGTCGGAAATAAGAATCGCGAAAGCGGCCTCCCCTTGGTCGTCCATCCTAATCGATTGCGACACGGCCGCGGAAATGTTTGTGGCAGCTTGACCGAAGCGAAGCGAATCAGTATCGCGATCCGGCAGAACGTTCTCCCCAAAAACGATGGGTTTGATTTTGAAATACCGCCTGAGCGTGTCGAATGGAGCGCTCTTCAGGACATCGCGGACGGCCTCGGGACGCGGCATCGACGCGTCTTTCAATGACATACTTTTTGAATCGTCGACGAGGAGAACCACGTCTTTCTTCTTGTACTCAGACCTCACGAGATCCGTAACCAGATTGGTCATGGCGAGGAAAAGGAGGAATAGTGAAGCCCAACGTAAAGTTCCAAGGAACATTCTTCGCGGTACGGAGACCACCTCCAGCTTTCTATACATCAGATACGCGAACACAGCGGAGACGAGTCCAAACAGGACAAACAGGTAAGAAGGAATGTCGAAATGAACCTGCAGATTCATTTCAGATAAAGCACCTTTTCTACTTTCATGATGCCGTCTACGATAATCCTTATGAAGTACACCCCGCTGCTCGCCCTGTTACCGGATGAGACGGTGCCGTTCCAATCCACTTCCTGATAGCCGGAAGGCAGTTCACCGTTGAAAAGATTTGCCACCTTCCTCCCAAGCACGTCGTAAACGTCTATCGATACGGATGCTCCTCGAAAGAGGATGAACGGCACATGCACCAGCAGGCTGAACGGGTTCGGATAACCAGCATACATTCGGAATGTCCGAGTAGTAGCGGGCGGTAATGTCCCAAACCCTCCGATATTGAAAGGCTGCGACGCGCCGTAGTATGGTACATTCAGGTGAGCGCCGGATGAGTCGATCAGATCGAAATAGAAGTTCATGGATTGCGATGCTGAGGCGGGTAGTGGCGCAACAAATGCATATTGGTTTGAGGTATCAGTCGAGAACACGGGCACCGATTTGTAAGGTGCACCACCATACGAATAAAATGCCCGGCTCGATCTCATATTGATGCCGGAAGTGCTGAATGCCTTCGCCGCGACATAAACGACCGAATCTTCCTGCCATGTCACGAAACTGTTCGAGCCGACAAACCCTATCTTCTTCACTGCATTCCACGCATTGACAATTCCCCAACCGTAAAAGTCGTTCGGATAAACCGATGTCATGGGATTACCGGGATAGTGCGGCTCAATTGCCGTTTCCTTGAGCAAGTCGATTACCTGCATCGGAGTATAATTCGGACGCACCGAGAGTATCAAAGATGCGATTCCAGCTGTTATCGGCGTGGAAAAGGAAGTGCCGCTTTCATAATCGTATGTATCCGGACCTGGAACAGTCGCGACGTAATCGTCGACCCCGTCGGCAACTAGGTCGGGCTTTATTCTTCCGTCATTGGTCGGCCCGGTCGAGCTGAAATCAGCAAGATGACCGGTCTGATCCACAGCGCCGACTGAGATGATGCTGTCCGCGTCCGCCGGAACATCCATTGTTCCGATGGTACCGTTGCCGTTTCCTTCGTTCCCCATCGCTTGAACCACGATAACGCCAAGTCGCGACGCGATTGCGGCCGCCCTGCTCGCGTAGGATGTCTTACCGTTGAAGTCTCCTCTGGAAAAGAAATACGAGATGGAAGAATCTACCTGTCCCGTTGAATCCACATATGTGCTGTAGGCAACCGAAGATGATACTACATCAACGCCGTGCGCCTCCATCCACTCGAGACCTTCGACCCAATTATCTTCCTCCCATTGAAAGTCCGTAACCGGCACGTACTCGGTCTTGGCGAGCATAAAAGATGAGCCGTAAGAAACGCCGATTATATTTCCCGGAGAGTAGCCGCCAAGCACGGATAGAGTCGAAGTTCCGTGGTTATCCTGATACGAAGAGTCACCCGGCTGGTTGGCGGTTATCGAATCGTTCTGGACGAAATCGTGCTCGCCGATGATCCTGATATTCTTCAGAGCGTCGTGAGTTTCGTACCTGAAGCCTGAGTCAAGCATACCGAGAAGGACACCCTGGCCGTTTATCCCAAGTGCCTGAAGCTTTGGAACGCCGCTCAACTCAAGTTGTGCCCATGAAGGGCCGTACAGCGAGGAGTCCGGCGCGACAGCCACGCTCGACACTTTAAAAACTCGCGAGTCCGGGGCGCCGGGGCGCGCGATCATTCGAACAGGAACGCTGGAGGTGGCAACCTTCTGAGTTTTCCGTACGAAAGGGAATCTCATCGCTCCGACAATCTGAAGAGAGTCGGTTACCACGGATGCGGCATTGAACCACCTGCTCGTCCCTATCACCTTAAGTCCGATGCTTTCGAGGCTGTCCATATAACCCGAGTAAACAGGGAAATCGAGAAGCGACACGACGTCCGATGGTGGAAGGACTTTCAGCCTCCGGGTGATGGCACGCTGTGTCAAAACGTCATGGCTTAGGAGGTACTGTTCAGCGGGCCCGCCCAGCGAAAAGTCTGAAAAGCCTGCCGCCTCGGGTTTGTTTTTGAAGAAGACCCAATAACGGCTCTGCCCATAGACGCTCGGTACGGTGAGTACCACATACGCCAGAAGGAGAAGAAAAGCCGAATGGACCTTCACGATTCAGATCTCAAGAAGCCGGCGCAAAATCTCCGGTGTGTTTGTGTTTTCCGCCTCGGCGTTGAAATTAGTAATGATCCTGTGACGAAGAACCGGCAGAGCTGTACGTTTGACGTCGTCAATATCAGGACTGAACCTGTTATCCAGTGCGGCGTTTGTCTTCGCGGCGAGTATAAGATACTGCGACGCCCTCGGCCCTGCCCCATAGCTCACATACTGCTTTACGAAATCGGGGGCTTTCGCGTTCTGTGGGCGTGTAAGGTTCGCCAGCTCGACCGCGTACTTTACGACGGAATCCGAGACCGGAACTCGCCTCACCAGCTCCTGGAAGTACGTGATATCGTCACCACCGATCACTTTGCAAACGGTCGGATTGTAATCTCCCGTAGTCGATTGAACGATTCTGACTTCCTCTTCGAATGATGGGTAGTCGAGCCAAAGATTGAACATAAACCTGTCGAGTTGAGCTTCAGGCAGCGGATAAGTTCCTTCCTGTTCGATCGGATTCTGAGTGGCGAGGACGAAAAAAGGCTGTTCGAGCGAAAAGGTCTGCCCCGCGGCGGTCACTCTATATTCCTGCATCGCTTCGAGGAGCGCGCTCTGGGTCTTCGGCGGTGTCCTGTTTATCTCGTCGGCCAGTATGATGTTCCCGAAGAGCGGTCCCTTGACGAACCTGAATGACCTTTGACCGGTGTTGATGTTTTCATCTATGATCTCGGTACCGGTTATGTCGCTCGGCATGAGGTCAGGCGTGAATTGTATTCGACTGAACTTCAGGTTGAGCGCGTCGGAAAGTGTCTTCACCAGGAGTGTCTTTGCCAGTCCTGGAACGCCTATCAGGAGGCAATGACCGCGCGAAAGGATTGTCACAAAGATCTGTTTCACAATTTCATCCTGGCCGACTATGACCTTCGCGACTTCCTTTCGCAGGTCGCCGAAACTTTTGTTTAGACGCGAAATCCCTTCAACGTCCGAAGTCTGGCTCTGATTCGAAGATTCCTTGCTCAAGCGCCACTCCGATTCATGATTGTTTATGTTTTTGTACAGGCCGCGCCGCGCCATCCTCTTCCAAGATCTCGACGCGTCCAAATCTTTTCAATTTGCTCGCGATCTTCCTGGCATCGCCGCTTAGGACGACATACAGGTTATCGGGATCTATGTATTTCCTCGCAACCTCGCGGATATCCTTCGGGGTCACCTTGCCGATATTGTTTCGATAATCCCTGTAGTAATTTCTTGGAAGATCATAGAGTTCCAACGCAATTACTCGTCCGGCAACCTGCTGAGGCGTCTCGAGTTGAATCGGAAAAAGTCCCGTCAGATAATTCTTCACCATGGTAAGTTCGTCCTTCGACGGAAGAGTCTCCCTGATGCGTTTTAACTCTCTTACTATTTCCTCGATCGTCTCGGCGGTCACGTCATTTCTCACGTCCGCCGATGCCTGAAACGCTCCAGGTATTATACGCCCATCGAAATCGGTTCGTCCTCCGTAAGTGTATCCATGCGCTTCACGAAGGTTCATATTGATCCTGGAGCTGAAATACCCGCCGAGAATTGTATTCATTACAAACGCCTTCAGGTAATCGGGATTGCTCCTTGCTATTCCCCGATGTCCAACCCTCAGTGAGGACTGCACCGCGCCCTGCTTGTTCGCGATGAACACGTGGCCGTCGCGCGGCAATTCCGGCAAAGGGGGGAGCGGACTCTTCTTACACACACCTTTCCATTTCGCAAATGAACCTGAGACATATTTCTCTGCCTCCTTTGGGGAGATATCTCCCGCGAAAACGAGGAACGAGTTGTCAGGAGTGAAATATGCATTATGAAATTTTGAGAAGTCGCCCCGTCTCATTCGGTTAACCGACTTTTCATTTCCGCTGATGGTGTTTCCATAGGGATGGGTGCCGAAGACGACCGATGAAAACGTCGTGTCGGCCATATATCCTGGGTCTGCCTTCAACTGCCGGATAGCCGCGATTCGCTGTGTCTTAACGCGCTCCGCTTCTTTCTGCGGGAAGGTAGGATTCAGTACGACATCGCGAAGTATGTCGAAACCTTTCTGCAGATGGGCCTTCAGCACCGAGACGAACACTTGTCCCGCGTCCCACGATACGTTCTGAGAAAGCGATCCGCCGACAAAGTCTATCTCCTCGGCAATCTTGGTCGCGCTTCTCGTCTTCGTCCCCTTCGAAAGGAGTTCGCAGGTGACGCTCGCGAGCCCGGGCAAATCTCCGTCATAGGCGGCACCGTTCTTCAGCACGAATCCCATCGTCACTATGGGCAGCTGATGATTTTCAATAACGAAAATCTTGAAACCATTCCGATATTTCTTCTCGAAATATTTTGGAAACGAAATCTTGCCGGCCGGGCCGGGTTTGGGCGCTTTGGTTCTGTCCAGAGCAGGCTTTCTGTTAACCTTCATTATTCACTCACCGAAATTTGAACGAGTCTGGTCGAGAAGTCAGACTGCATTTGGAATTTACTCATTATCTTCTGAGGGAAAATAGGATAGGACAACTCTCTTCCCTTCGTCTAGCAGCTCGCGGGAAGCCCGCCTTACCGCCTCCCTGGTAACGTTAAGTTCACGATCCACCTCCGAGTTTATCAGGCTCGTTTCTCCAAAAATCACGCGGTAATGGGCAAGGGCGTCGGCGACACCGCTGTTTGTAGAAAGCCTGCTGACGTACGACGATAGTGTCGAGTTCCTTGCCTTCTCAAACTCGTAGGGCCTGACGAGGGAGTTCTTCATCTTTTCGATTTCCTCATCGAAAATTCCTAGCACCTCATCCGTCGTGTGTCCGGGCGCGATGAATGCAGAAAAGAGGAACACTCCCGCTTTTTCCAACCCCTCGATAGAAACATCGAACTCGGACACCGCCTGTTTTTCATAGAGGAGTCTCTTATAAAGTCGCGAGCTGTTACCGTCAGAAAGAATCTTGGCGGCCTGACTTAGCTCGTAGTACTCCGGCGTCCCTTCAGGCGGAATTTTGTAGGCGGCAAACACCGCCGGTGAAGGAACGTTTCCTTTCAAAGCATCTTCGACCGCATTTGAAAGACTCTTGTCTTCAAACTGGACTACAGGCGCCGGATTCTTCGCGGAGGGTATGTCGGCAAAGTATTTCCTGACAAGTCTTTCGGCGTCACCATCGTCGATATCGCCGCTCACGACGAGCACCGCGTTATCCGGCGTGTAGTAGGTTTCGTAAAAGCGTCTGACGTCAGCCATTCCTGCGGCATTCAAATCTTCCATCGAACCGATGACGGGCCAGTGATATTGCCCGACAGGAAAAATCAATCCCTGCAATTTCTCGGAAGTATCGCCGTATGGACGATTATCGACCCGCCACCGCTTCTCTTCTTTCACTACTTCGCGCTGTGTGGCGAGGGCCTCCTCGGTCACGGTAAACTTCAACATCCTGTCGCTTTCGAGCCACAGTGCCAGCTCCAGCTGATTCGATGGGAGTACTTCGTAGTAGTTGGTAACGTCTTCCGTAGTGTAAGCGTTATTGTACCCCCCGGCAAGCGAGATGTAATGATCGAACTCGCCTTTGGA
>JAJYOS010000592.1 GCA_021796055.1 Bacteroidota bacterium | reverse complement strand
GGACATTGGCGACGTGTATCCGCTCATCAATTCCACACGCCCGCGATCGGTTTACCGCAGTATTCGCAGCGGCCATCCTTCAAATGGTTCTCCACCGCGAAGAAGCCACTCCGTTTAATGACGATCTTGCCGCATCCCGGACAATATGTGGAATTACCCGGGTGGCCGGGAACGTTTCCGACGTACGCGTAATGAATTCCTTTGGACATCGCGATATCTCTCGCCCGTTCCAGTGTGGAGATGGGAGTCGGCGGAAGATTCTGGAGTTTGTAGTCCGGATGAAACCTGGTGAAATGGACGGGGACATCAGGTCCCACCTCATCGACGATCCAACCCGACAGTTCATTCAACATTCTTTCCGAGTCATTCAGAGTCGGGACGACGAGATTCACGATTTCTAAGTGGGTATTGCTCTTCGAAATCTGTTTTATGCTCCGGAGGACCGGCTTAA
Source organism: Bacteroidota bacterium (assembly GCA_021796055.1). Next base: position 3,528 of record JAJYOS010000592.1, on the reverse strand, counting down.
GCTCAGCATTGCACACCTTTTGGTAAAAATCTTCGCTGAAGCCCTTGAGGTCGATCTTTATGCCGTCGAGGACGTCGCACATTTCCTGCAACGGATCCTGATTCATGAAGCCGCAGCTCACGAGCACGGTCTTCAAGTTTCTTTTCCTCGCCTCGCGCGCAATATCGGTCAGGTACTCGATGAACACTGTCGGCTCATTATAAGTGAACGCGATGACGGGGACGCCTTCGGATTTCGCGTTGCCGGCGATCTCTTCAGGTGGTACATATCTGACGGCGTAGTCTTCGGGTTTGGCCTGCGAGATTTCCCAGTTCTGGCAGAACTGGCATGAAAGCGGGCAGCCTGCCGTTGCGAGCGAGTATGCCTGGCTTCCCGGGAGGAAGTGAAAGAGCGGCTTCTTCTCTATCGGGTCGGTGTGGATCGCGATAGGTCTGCCGTAGACAAGGCTCCTGAGTTTTCCCTCCACATTCATTCTGGCCCTGCATTTCCCATGCTCGTTTTCTTTTATGACACATCCCTGCGCGCATAGAAGACATTTTACGATATTCTCCTCGTGAGCGAACTGGGTTTTGCCGCCGATTTCCGAAACCGAATGGCACTTCAGACAATCTGCGCTTTCAGATTCCGTCGATAGCCAGTATCTGGCAAGGGGAGAGTCTAAGTAGGATTGTGTTTTATCGTCCGTCCCGGGAATATGCTCCATCAACGCGAACAAGTCCCTAAGCATCGACGGGCAAGAGAGTATACCGTACGCGCCGCCGATGACGAGGCCGGACTTTGAGATGAATTCACGCCGAGATAGATATATCATGCTCGCCTACTTCCAGGCGCAGATTGAGGTTTGCGAATAGAGATCGGAGGAAATTCTGTGCATGACCTGAACACCATGACAACGCCGGCTTCCTTGAAAGACTGAGACGCAGATCGGCTCTCGCAGCCCTTGTCCCTGACATATTACACGTCACATCCTGAGATGCGCCGCCACACCTCGCAAGAATGTAAACTTAACCCCTTCTATTGTCAAGCAGCCAAGTGCACGGCGGCGATCTCCAATCGGATGAGAAAACAGGACTAGCGGTCATTGTCCGCGTCAGATGAAAAACCTTACGCTCTTCCAAATCTCGTAGATCGGAAGCTTTAATCCCCTGCAAATGAAAACGGGAAGATTGGTCTCGTATGGCATCGCGTAATCGCTTCTTATGATCGCTGCTTCTTCGACGGTATTTAGGGATTTGAGATGGTCTTCCTTCTTCCCGCCGATCACTATAATGGTCGTGACGGTTGTGTCGCCTGGTCCCCAGTACCAGTAATTATTGTGACCGCTTATGACTCCCGGCAGTGGATATTTATTTCTGAACAAGTCGATGGCGCCGGCTTCGCCGTAGTTTTGCGCGAAGACGACGGTCTTCTTCCGTTCATCCGGCGGAAGAGAAAGGTAGACTTTCGAGACAGTCGCGGCCATGTTTTCCCATCCGAACATGTCGGCATAATACTGCGGAAGCTGCGTGAGACGTTGCGCTTCGGATGTCGACGGGGTGATTCCAAGAGCCTGGGAGTATTTGATGAACGTCTGCACCGGCAATACCGGAAGCGCGAACGGGATGCTCACCAGGCCGAAGAGGGCGACCAGTACCGGCATCGCGAACTTTGTCCAGGCGAAACCCCTGTGAGAAGCTATTCTCTCGAACATGACGCCGCCTGCCGCGAACAGGATGGGGAATGCTGGGGCGATGTATTCGGGCTTGGAGTGCCAGTTCAGAACCAGAACCAGGAATGAAACGAGAAATATGTAGCCGACCAGCCTGAAGTCCTTCCCGTCTCTCTGGAAGAACAGGAAGTAGATTCCCGCGATCCACACCGGGAGGGAAAGGTAGTTCATGTCCTTCATGGTTCCGAGAATGAAAGTCAGCGGATTTTGAGACGCATATTTGAGTACGGAAGCGTTATGAATGAATTCCAGTGTGGCGAAATTGTGAGAGAAGTTCCAAACAATGTAGGGGCTGAAGAGAACGAACGCGATGACTCCAGCGATGTACGGCCACCTCGTCATGAGATACTTTCGCTGCGGAGTGAGAAGCATGCCGACAAAGAGGCTGAACCCGAACCAGAGTATGTCGATCTTGTTCAGCAATCCGAACCCAAGAATAATCCCGAGGAGAATCCAGAGTCTGCCAGTCCGCGGGTCGGATGAGTCAGCCTGTGCAATCAGGATAACCGTGTAAGCCCCGAGCGACCAGAAAACCCAGTCGAAGGTGTTCATGGAATAGATGCCGTCCGTGCCGAGAAACTCCGGCGCTATCGCGACCGACAGAGAGGCAAGTACGACCGCGAACAAGCCGCCGCCCATTTTGCGTGTCATGAGACCGGCAAGATATACGGTGACTCCCGATGCCAGAGCCGGCAGAAGCCTCAGTGCGAATATCGAATCTCCGAATAGTTTGATGCTTGCGAACAAAATGAAGCTCGCGAGCGGCGGTTGGTCGACGTAGCCGGCGGCGAGGTGCCTGCTGCAGGCGATATAATAGAGCTCATCGCGGAAGTAGCCATAGCCGCCGGAAGCGTTAGTAATAAGGTGAAGCAGGACTTCCGCCGCTGCAAAAGTCAGTATGATCATCGTGCTTCGGCGTGCCGTCTCGTCTGCATTCGTTGCTTTCATTTCTTCCTCTATTGGTTGTCTTTGTAATCCGGAAGTTCAAGCCGAACTAAATAGTTCCCAGTGAAAAAGTAAACATTGCACAGAGTTGCACCGAGGAAGGAAGAGTCACACTTAGAAGAATAGGCTATTTCACATCTCTGTGTCGCTCTGTGATTCTCCGTGGCTCTCTGTGAAATGTTTTTCAGCGCGAACCAAATAATCAGAGTCGCCCGTGAACAAGGCTTCAATTCACACCGTCGGCCTGATGTCAGGTAATTACGGGAGGCGCGGCTAAATGTTCAGATGGACTATCCTTTTATAGTTAGTACGATGGCAAGTGCCGCCCTGATCCGCTCGACGAGTGACTCATCGAGTTTACCGATGCGCCTGACGAACCTGCGCTCGGATATCGACCGGAGCTGAAAGCAATCGGCCGCTGATTCCTTGCTGAGGCCGGTGCCGTCGGCAGGCTCGATCCTGACCATCCATGGCGCTATCGAGAAATGATCTTTCCAATCCGTAATTGGAACCACCATCCTGAGAGGAAGCTTCCCGAAATTGTCGTCGTTGACGACGACGCAAGGCCGTGTCTTTTCAATCTCGGCGCCGATGGTCGGGTCGAGCGTGATCAGCCATACGTCACCTTGGTTCATAGAAATCTTCCATGTCAAGGTCGGTGAATGACGTCAGGTCCTTGTCCGCTCTGTAATCCCCGAGTAATTCCCTCGCGGCGCGTTTGATTTCCTTCGCGCCCCCCTCTTTCCGGAGCGATTTCAGCAGTTTTTCGGCAACGAGGATGCGGTCCCGCAAAGGAAGCCCATCGATCGCCTTCAGTATATCGTCTACCTTCTTACTCATGCCCGCTCTGACGGGGTAAGATACAACTTTTCTGG
>JAJYOS010000035.1 GCA_021796055.1 Bacteroidota bacterium | reverse complement strand
AGGTATGCGTTAGAAAAGAAAATCGCGGCCGGCGAACTCGTCGAACACGAAGAGATCTATTCGAATTATTATGGCACCCTCAAGAGCGAAGTGGAAAAAGCTCTATCCAATGGTAAGGATATAGTATTTGACGTTGATGTGAACGGCGGTTTGTCTATCAAAAACAAGTTTCCGGAAGCCGTTCTGATATTCATAAAGCCTCCTTCGATCGAAACGCTTAGGAATAGGCTGAAAGGGAGAGGGAGCGAGACTGACGAACAAATCGATAGGCGCATGGAGCGTGTTGAAATGGAGCTTGAGAAAAGTGCGGGATTTGACTATATTGTAACCAATGATGAGCTGAAACGCGCAGTGAACGAGGTTTTTGGCATAATAAACAAGAAACGCAAGGAGTTATCGAGTGGGACTGAAACCGATTGACATACGACAGCTTGATGTGGTTACAGGAAATGCTTACGAGGCGATCGTAGTTGCCTCGCGACGGTCGCGCCAGATCAGCGACGAACGCAAGGTCGAATTTAGCCAAAGGCTTGAGGGAATCAAGCAGATCCAGGAATCGCTCGAAGAGGATGAAAAAGTCAATCCCGAACAGGTCGAGCTGAGTAAGGAATTTGATAAGCTGGAAAAGCCTACTGAAGCGGCTCTCGCAGAGCTCCTCGACGGCAAAATTATTTATCGTTACAAGACCCCCCTTTAAAAAACATTTCGCAGTCATGTGCGCCGGCGCCATAATATCGCCAATCTGAAAACGAGCCGGCGACGTGACAACAATCTCTGGCAAGAAAATTATCCTTGGTGTTTGCGGAAGCATCGCGGCCTATAAAAGCGCGTTTCTTCTTCGCGAGCTGACAAGGAAGGGTGCAGAAGTCAGGGTCGTGATGACTCCATCCGCCGCGAACTTCGTCGCCCCTTTGACCTTCTCGTCCCTCTCCCGCAACCAGGTTCACATGGAAATGTTTCCCGAAAAGGGACGTGCCACTGCAGCTGGGACCTGGCATATCGAGCTTGGAGTTTGGGCGGACCTTATGCTTGTAGCACCCATCACCGCCACAACGATAGCGAAGCTGACCTACGGGATTGCAGACAACTTTCTTACTTCAATCGCGCTGGCGCTCCGCGGTCCATTGATGATCGCGCCCGCGATGGACGCAGACATGTTTATTCATCCCGCGACGTCGTCCAATCTTTCAAAGTTGAAAGAGCGTGGAGTCTTTGTGATCGAACCTGAAGAGGGGGAGCTTGCCAGCGGCCTCACAGGGACGGGCAGGCTGGCAGAGGTTGACAAAATCGTTGAGAAGGTTGAAGCCTTTTTCGATGGGCGTCACCGCGATCTGGAAGGTAAGAAAATTCTGGTCTCAGCCGGCCCGACGCAGGAAGCAATCGACGCAGTCAGGTTCATCTCGAACCGCAGCTCGGGGAAGATGGGATTTTCAATAGCGACCGCCGCCGCGCAACGTGGCGCGGAGGTTAAACTGGTAACAGGGCCCGTTGGTCTCGAGACCCCACGCAGTGTTGAGAGAAAGGATGTGACAACCGCGCAGGAAATGTATCTCGCGCTCGACCGAAATATTGACTGGTGCGATGCACTGATCATGACTGCCGCCGTTGCGGACTACAGAGTCGCAGCGCCGCCGGATAGAAAGATAAAGAAATCTGAATTCGCGGAAGGTGAAGCAAAGATCGACCTCGTTGAGAACGTCGACATCCTGAAACAGCTCACACCTAGAAAAGGGAAGAAGGTGTTCATCGGATTCGCTTTGGAGACGGACGATGTGCTTGCCAACGCGAAGAAGAAGCTTACGTCAAAGTCGCTGGATGCCATCGTGGTGAACAACCCTCGTGAGAAAGGATCTGGATTCGGGACCGATACCAACAAAGTTAGAATCCTTTTTGCGGGGGGCGGAGATGATGTGGATCTTCCCCTCCTTACAAAGTACGAAGTGGCCCAAAGAATTTTGGATCAACTCAAGGCTTTCCTCTAAACAATAGCGCCCGTGCTCCCAGCACGGTTTCCATCTGCGCAACACAAATCCCTGGTAAATTGTAACTGCAAAGATGATGGCCGCATGTTGCGCAACCGGATTTTTTTTTGATATATTTAGGAAGTAGCGTAAAAGAAAGGAGGAGTTCCCATTGAGTAAGTTAATCATCGCATGGGGAGGCCTTGCGTGGGCTATGGTGGCGCTTGCCGCAGCGGTAATCGCAAGTCTCCTTGTGCACAAGATACTGTTCGCGGTCCTCGCCAGGCTTACGAAGAAGACTACGAACAGGGTGGACGATTCCCTCGTTCGCCATTCGCAGAAACCGGCACGGCTTCTTTTCCCGCTCATCGGAGTGATACTTGTTCTGCCCGTTTTACGCCTATCGCCTGAGCTTCATGCCGCCGTGAATCACATAATTGGGCTTCTAATCATCGCGACCATTGCCTGGCTCTCGATCGCGATTACGAAAGTATTCTCCGATATGATTGCCGCAAAGTATGACGTCAGCGTGAAGGATAACCTGGCCGCGAGAAGAGTCCAGACCCAGGTGCATGTCCTCAGGCGGATCCTCGTGGTCGTCATCGTCGTAATTTCCGCTTCGGCAATGCTGATGACCTTTCCCGAGATAAGAAGCATTGGCGCGGGCCTCTTTGCGTCAGCAGGAATTGCCGGCCTGGTAATCGGCATGGCGGCAAGACCGACGCTTTCCAATCTAATCGCCGGAATTCAGATGGCGTTGACGGAGCCGATAAGGCTTGATGACGTCGTGATTGTCGAAGGAGAATGGGGATGGATTGAGGAAATCGGGACGACTTACGTAGTGGTCAGAATCTGGGACCTCAGGAGGTTGGTTGTCCCACTTTCTTATTTCATTGAAAAGCCTTTTCAGAACTGGACGAGGAGATCTGCCGACCTTTTAGGCACCGTATATATTTATACCGATTACACAATCCCTGTCGATGAAGTGCGGGCAGAGCTGCACTCGGCGCTTCAGGCCTCGTCTCGCTGGGACGGAAAAGTTTGGGGATTACAGGTGACAAATGCCACCGAACATACACTTGAGTTGAGGGCTTTGATGAGTGCGCGGGATTCAAGCACGGCCTGGGATCTCAGGTGTGAAATTCGTGAAAAGCTGATCAAGGTACTTCAGGAAAAATATCCCGGCGCACTTCCGAAGGTGCGGGCGGAACTAAAGCAGGATGTAAGGACGGGGGAGCATCAGAGTTAATCATCAGTTGCCCTATAGAAAACAATATTCGTTTCTCGCGTGGATCCCGGAACAAAAACAAATCCGGGAGTGTTGAGCGTATTAATAAATTTATACTCACAAACTAACAGAGATGCCACGAACTATCTATGAATAAGTGATTCTTCTCCTTACCTGCTGGCTGATCCTTTCAACAAATCATTCCACCACATTAAATCGCTCTTCATCAGCCGAAGCTGCCGGCATAAAGAGCGTATCTGTGTCCGGAGATACGAAAGGGAAGGCGTCTGCTACGGCAGACAAAACTCAGACGGCCCGAGTGCGCTCGATCGTCTTCGTCCCCACGAAGAAGCCTCTTTTCACTCCCGCAGAGATGATAGGCGGCGGACTCGCGATTACCTATGGTCTGTTTGAGACTGATGACGAGGTGTACGAAAAACTTCACGGTATAAGAATGAGAAGCGCTGTACTCTCAACGGTTAGCCCTGTGGTAAGCATGATGGGGCTGGGGACATTCTCCGTCGCGCTCTTCGGAGGCTTTTACGCTTATCACTACGTTACAGGTGACGAGACCTCGCTGCAGGCAGCTAATCTCGGGATGGAGACGTTTGTTTTTAGCGGCATATCGACGCAGATCCTGAAGAACATGTTCGGCAGAGAGAGGCCTAGCATGCGAACAGAAGAAGGTGGACGATGGAGCGGCCCATTGTCTTATTTCGAGCACAGAGATAAGGGGAGCAAGAGCATAGCAAGCTATGACGCTTTCCCATCCGGTCATACCGCGACAATATTCGCAGCAGCCTCGACCATCGCCGACACTTACCATGAGAGCTGGGTCCCGTACGTAGCATACGGCACGGCGACCATAGTTGGTATCTCGCGTGTCATGGAGAGCGCCCACTGGCCGAGCGATGTCTTCGTCGGCGCGATCATAGGCATCGGGAGCACGAAGATCGTTGAGAATCTCCCGTTCAACGAGCACCGGGCAAGAATCAGGCTCGGTGTCGTGGATAAGAATTCAGTGGGGGCGACCCTGAGTATGGATTTTTGAAAATCTTTCGGTGAGAAGCAAAGCCTTCGAGGAGAATAATGAAAGTGACCCAACCGAATTTAATTTCACTACCAGATATCGTCCCATCGGGTGATGCTTTGGCTCTGATCCCGATACGAAGGACGAGTGAAGCTCGCGGTCCGTCGTCGCGCGCAAGAACGACTGAGCTCGTTCAGCTGCCAGGTTGCTTTCGAGTTGTGTACCACTTTGCTTGACATTTGAGTAGAAACAATTATATTAAACGCAAATGATGGGCGCTTCGCCGACATACATGAAGTCGAACATTACGCGGGAAACCGTATGAATGTTGCTCTTGTCTTTAACCAGAAAAGAGAGAGCATCCTCATCGACAGTCCTCAGTCTCATCCCCACTCTTCTCCCCTCAAGACAGCAACAGCACCAGAGAAAGTAGCGGACATGTACGCTGAATGGGACACTCCGGAGACAATCAACGCAGTTGCCCGGGCGTTGTCTCTTTACCACAACGTGACTATGGTGGAAGCGGACGCGTTTGCTTTCGAGAAGTTGCGCGCGGGGAATTTCGATATCGTATTCAACATCGCTGAAGGGATGAACGGAGTGACTCGAGAGGCTCAGGTCCCCGCCATGCTTGAGTTCCTCGGTATGCCTTATACAGGTTCGGACCCGCTAACGCTTGCGATCAGTCTCGACAAAGCTAGAACGAAGGAAGTCCTCAGCTATCACGGGATCCCGACTGCAAAGTTTATTGTCGCTCATTCATTCGAAGAAGCCGCGACAGCTTCTTTACGTTACCCACTTTTTGTTAAGCCGCTGCATGAAGGGTCGAGCAAGGGAATCTACAACTCTTCCTACGTTACCACGCCCGAATCCCTGAAGCAGGAGGTAGAACGAATACTCAGTAATTACGAACAGCCAGCGCTTGTGGAGGAATATCTCCCCGGGAGGGAGTTCACCGTAGCACTGCTTGGCAATGGGAGCGAACTGAAAGTTTTTCCGCCAGTGGAATTGAATTTTGGTTCGTTGCCATCGGAAGCACTGCCGGTCTATTCTTACGAAGCCAAGTGGCTTTGGGACACCAAAAATTCTCCGATCGAAGTGTTCAAGTGTCCGGCACCGATTGATGCCGAGCTTAACGCCAAGATCGAGAGAATCTGCCGGAAAACATTTGATGTTCTTAAGTGCAGGGATTGGAGCCGCATTGACGTCAGGCTTGACGCTGTTGGTGAGCCGAACGTCATCGAGATCAATCCGTTGCCGGGGATTTTGCCAGACCCCGAGGAACATTCCTGTTTTCCAATGGCTTCCAGAGCCGCTGGACTGAATTATGATGAAATGATCAATGCGGTCCTTAATGTGGCATTGAAGAGGCTTGGTAAGGCGTAGTTCGTAACTATCGGTATTTGTTGAACTTGTAGAGGCGGCTTATGCCAAAGAAGAAAAAAATCGTAGTCGTTTACGACGAAGGCGCTCTGGACATAAGTTCTGAAGTCCAAATGGCCTTGAACGGCAAGACTGAGCCTGAAGGGAATTCTTCCTCCAAAGATACATCTATGACCAGCGTGATCGAGCAGGTCGACACCATTGTTGAGGTGCTGACCGAAGTTGGTTACAACGTCTCGACACTTCTTGCCGGCGCTGACATAAGCAAACTCATGGAAAAGCTTCGGGAGGACAAGCCCGATCTGATTTTTAATTTCTGCGAATCTATCGAGGACAACTCGTACCAGGAGATGAATGTCGCCGGGCTTTATGAACTTCTCGGTTTACGTTATACCGGCAGTGGCCCGCTTACTCTCGGAAGCTGCCTGAATAAGGTTAGAACAAAGGAGATCCTCTCCTTCCATAAATTGAATATCGCTCCCTTCCGCGTCTTCAATTCTCCCGATGAAGTGTTGAGGAAGAAGATGACGTTCCCCGTGATAGCGAAACCGATACATGAGGACGCAAGTGCTGGGATAACGAATTCGTCCGTGGTCTATGATCGTGATCATCTTCAATCTCTCCTGTCTGAAATGCTGAAGAAATTCAAACAGCCAATCCTGGTCGAGCAATATATTGAAGGCCGGGAATTCAACGTCGCGATCGTCGGGAACGAAGAACTTGTCGCGCTCCCGGTTTCGGAGATCGATTTTAGCACGATGCCGCAGGGATATCATCACATAGTTTCATATGAAGCTAAATGGATGCCAGACACCGTAGAGTATAAATCAACCGTGCCGGTCTGTCCGGCGAAAATCAGCTCACGGTTTCAAAAAAAGATTCAGAACACTGCCATAAAGGCATATCAGGTCATGGGGTGCCGTGACTACGCCAGAGTGGATATGCGAGTCGACAAGAACGGCATAGTCTACGTGCTGGAGGTTAACCCCAATCCTGATCTCTCGCCGGGTGAGTCGGGCTTCTCCAGAAGTGCTGCCGCGTTCGGCTGGACTTACGGTCAGCTTATAAGCAATATTGTTGAATCAGCCTTTAAGAGGAGCGTTGGTACGTATTAGACCCACCGTCAGGGAAGATCATTCCCTGATACTTGATATCCTCAAGAGGACAGACTACTTCACACCGGATGAAGTGGAGATTGCCGACGAATTGCTCAATTCTTATTTCGACGATTCCCTCGAAAGTGGATATTGGACCTACACGGCTGAGTCAGACGGAGTCGCAGGCTACGTCTGCTACGGACCGACACCGCTCACTGAGGGGACGTACGACATTTACTGGATCGCCGTCGATCCGAATCAGCAGGGGAAAAAAATAGGCACAGAGCTTCTCCAGTTCGCAGAAAGAGATATAGCGGAGCATAAAGGTAGGCTCATCACGGTCTACACAAGCTCACAGGAGAAATACATCTCCACAAGGAGTTTTTATCTTAAACGGGGCTATCACGAAGGATGTAGAATAAAGGACTACTACCGGCGCGGAGACGACCTCGTGGTATATGTTAAACAAATATCGGAGGACTAATTTATGGAACTGTGGCAGCAGATGCTGAGGCAGAGTATAGACAGTGCTGATGACCTTGTCAAGCGCTTCAACTTAGACAAAGAAACTGCCGAAAGGTTGAACAGCCTTTTCCACATCAGAATAAACCCGTACTATTTAAGCCTCATTCGCCATCCGGGTGACCCGATCTGGCTTCAATGCATGCCTGATGCAAAGGAGCTCGAGGACGACGGCCTTCCCGAAGATCCGCTGAATGAAGACGGTGATAGCCCGGTTCCAAGCATTACGCACCGATATCCTGACAGAGTCCTTTTCCTCGTCACCAGCCAGTGCTCCATGTACTGCAGATTCTGCACGAGAAAAAGGAAAGTAAGTGATTCCACGAAGATAAGCATGAAATACATCCAGGACGGGTTGGATTACATCAAAGCCCATCCGGAAGTGAGAGACGTGATCGTGTCCGGAGGAGATCCTCTAATGCTCACAGACGTCATGCTCGAAAAAGTGCTGAAAGGTCTTCGTGAGATTCCGCACGTGGAAATTATTCGCGTTCATACAAAGATGCCGTGCGTCCTCCCTCAGAGGATTACTCCGCAACTCGTCGAGATGATGAAGAAATACCAGCCTCTTTACGTCAACGTACATTTCAACCATCCCTGGGAAGTTACTCCGGAAGCCAAACAGGCGTGCGATCTTCTCGCGGACGCGGGCTTCCCGCTGGGCAATCAGATGGTTCTAATGAAGGGAGTGAACGACGACCCTGAGGTCGTGAAGGAACTCAATCGTAAGCTCCTGATGATGAGAGTACGACCGTACTACATTTACCAGGCTGATATGGTGAAGAGCACAAACCACTTCAGGACTCCCATAAAAACCGGTCTGGAGATAATGGACAAACTTCGCGGACATACGAGCGGGCTCGCGGTTCCATACTTCGTGATCGATGCTCCCGGTGGAGGCGGAAAGATACCGATCCTTCCGCAATACGTCCTTTACCACGACGAGCAGAAAATCGTCATACGGAATTACAAGTATGAGGTCTTCGAGTATGACGAGATCACCGGGCAGTCCAAGGCTGCTCCGTCCGAAGTCGACTCGAGGTTTCTCCGAAAATCGCCCGTTATCATCCGGGAGAGGCGCAGGCGCGTATCCAAGGCTAAGCGTCGTCCGGCCGTCAAAGTAAAGATAGAGAAGACGAGTCAACAATAATTGTATAGAAGGCTGTCCGGAACAACTCTGTCTCCGGACAGCTTCGCCAATCCGGGCGAGACAAGCGTAAGCTGGGTAGAGATTCGTAAATCACGTCAGTTTATGGCAATGCATCGTGTTGAGCGATTGTCTCGTGATGCCGACGTCAGTTATTGGCGACGAGACGGATTGCTACGAAGCGATGATGAGAGTACTGAGGAACGGGGAAGAAATTATTCACGCAGGAAAGTTCGGGAGACATTCCTAAGAGGTAGCCCCTTGAACTTTGCTCTTCTGTCTCAACTGGGTGATTAGCACACCGGCAATCGTCGTCACCGCGCCCACGGTGAACGCGAGAGAAATACCCTGCTTTAGAAAAATGTAGCCGAGAATCGCCGTCACCACCGGTTGACCATTCGCGAACACGGCTACCTTGCTAGCCTCGATCTTACTCAGCGCGGAATACCAGAGAATATAACCGACAATCGAAGTTATTATCGAAAGATAGATTACCTCGAGCCAAAGGCTGCCGGAGATTGAAGAGTAAGAGTAACCCACGGATGACCAAAGGCCGATCGGCAGGAACATCGCCGAGCCCGCGAGCGCCGCAAAAATCGTACTGTTCAATGCCCCGTATTTCAAAATCACTTTTCTCCCCAGGACAATGTAATGGCTCCACGCTAATACGGCTATGAAAACAAAGAAGTCTCCTTTCATATCTGATATCCCGATGCGCGGCCCTTTATCCAGAACTATCACAAGTACTCCCGCAAACGCCAGTATGGTGCCGATAATTTTTGGAAGCGTGATCCGTTCCTTCAGGTATATTCCGGATAGCAACAATACGATCACAGGAGATGTGGAGTAAAGGATCGCCGCCGAAGTCGCGGTTGTATATCTGACGCCGTACAGGAAGGAGAACTGGTTTACCGGAACGGAGAGGAATCCGAGAAGGAGAAGGAGAGCGAGATCTCGGCCCTTATATCGGAATTCAAGTTTGGAGTATCGAAGGTAGAGTAGGTAGATAGACCCCGATATCAAGATCCTGATGAAAGTTAGATTGGCGGCGGGAATGGACTGGGTGGCGGCGTTTGCGATTATGTACGTGCCGCTCGAGAAAAATATTTGTATTATTAAAATTACGTAGGGGTTCACGCGAAGGTATCTACGATGCTTGCTAGTGTTCCTGCCATCATCCCGCTCTCTTTTATCTCTTGAAGGATGGCAGGAAATATCTCGGTGTACCCATGGAAATCTATCGGATCTGTCACGGAATTATGAAAGAGGATTGACGCGCTTCCCTTTGCCAGCCTTGTTTCCTTAATCAGTTCCTTCATCTTTGCCAAGGCCTGGTCGTTGTTGATAGTCTTGTTCTCGGCGAGGGTGCCGTCCATGAACGCCAACGGAAGTTCGATTACGGTCGACGGCCTGTCTTCGGTGAAATTATAGAGAGGATAGGGGAACGCGATGCTGTTTCTGAACCCAACCTCCCGAGAGAAGCCAAGCGTTGAATCGCACGTCATCTCGGCCTTTTCCCATATCTGAATGGTCTTTCCGGCTGTGAACTTAAGATAATGCTGTCTAACAGACTTGACACGTTTGCCGATGAAATCCTGGAGCCGGCTCTTCTCGCGGACGAACTCGTTCACGTCTACGTAGGTAGTCATGCTCGGATGAATGCCGACCTCAAATCCTTCGGTGGTCAGCAAATTTAGGAAATTTCGCATCGCCTTCGATCTGAAGTTGTACGGTATGTCCTGTTTCGCCGTCGCCCCCGTCTTGATGAAGAAAGTAGACTTGAACCCGAGCGAGTTTTCAGCATTGAAGATGAACCTTAGCCCTATTTTGGGAAGATCGTATCCGAACAGGGCGTACAACGGGAATAACAGCTTGGTTGCCCGCTCCCTGGATGGAAGTCCGTGCCTGTTAAGAACGGCTATACCGAACATCTCCCTGCTGATCATCTTTGGATTGAGGAAACTTACAAAGTCAACATCGTGCGTCAATGCGATCGCGCTGTCAGCGCCGCCGTAAGTTTTCCGCTCCAGTTCAATCCCGAAATACTCTTCGACTCGTTCCTTCAGGAAGAGCGAATAATAATTAACAGCAGGGAATCCGAGGATACCGAGCTTGAATTGAAGAGAATCCATCGCCCGAAGCCTGTCGAATTCATCTCTCTCGAGGCTAATGAGATCCTGGAAATCGGAAGCCAGAATGAAAGTCGCCGCGGGGATGTCGAAATCGAGAAGTGAGTTGAGCGGGTTTAGCGTCTCGAAAATCTTTGGAAGTTTTTTCCCGGCGTACTCGAAACTGGATATCGCCTCAGTTGTCGGAAGAGTGGAATTGGAAATACACTTCCCGAACTCGTCGGACGACCTTATCCACAGTACCTTCTTCGAATCATTAGGGAGCTGCCGTCCGTAGAAAATATTGGGACAATCTGGCGAAAGGGTCTTTAGGAACTCCAGCTCGACTCGGAAAGGTTGAAAAAGCAGACGGAATCCGTATTTGATCTTCTGCTTAATATGATCGTCTGCACTGACGATTATGTTTATCTTCATGGCTGCAGTGATTCTTCAGGAGAAGAAAAGTTTCATCACATCGAGTATGAGTCCGGGGTGTTTAAGGACTGCCTGTTTAAAGAGCGCGCCGAGTGTCTGTTGGCCTTCGGGAAGACGGGATATTTCGGCCGCGATTGAATTAAGGTCGCTGTCCTTAAACTTATAGATGACCTTCTTTATTTTGTAATAGCGATGGTGACGGCTTCCGAGTGAATCGCGCCATTCCTTTTCATACTCACCAATCGTGTTCATGTCGTTGCTCTTCACCGCTTTCGCCGCCGCGACGCCTGCAATCTTTCCCGCGATCATCCCGCTTATTATTCCGCCCCCGGAGACGGGGTTGACCTGGTGCGCCGCATCGCCGACGAGCATAAGACCGGGCATCGTTGTGCGGTCGAGAGTCTCGGCACAGGGGACGCCTCCCGCGAGCTTCGTGAGTATTGCCGCCTGCGGAAATTGTTCGTGCATGAATTCATCGAGAAACTTCAAAGCGTGCTTCTGTCTGCTCCTGTCCGCGGCGACGGCGAGTCCTATGTTGGCTGTCCTGTTACCCTTCGGAAATACCCAAAGATAACCGCCGGGTGCGTATCTCTCACCGAAGTAGAAGTAGCAAGTGTCCTGTTCGACGTCGATGTTGGCCGCAGTTACCTGTGCCGCCGATTCCATGTCATGCATCGAGACAGTCGTGTCTATTCCCGCCCATCTTCCGATTCGTGATTCCACTCCGTCCGCGCCTATGACGATCTTGCTTTTCAGGGTGAGGCGCTGCCCGTGATACTGGACAGTAACGCCGGTGACACTGCCGTCAATCTTTGTGACTCCATCAACATAGGCTTTAGTTATTACTTCCGCTCCTTCGTCAGCGGCGATTCTCGCAAGTTCGTAATCGAACACCTTCCTGTCGAGGACATATCCGACTCCTTCAATGCTCGGCTTCACCGCCATTCCATTTGGGGCGATGAGTTTGAATTTTTTTATCTCCGCGGCGACGAATTTCTTGTCAGGCTCTATGAACGGAGCGAGCCCTTCGTGGTCCACCGCTTCGCCGCATCTCACCGGCACGCCGATCTCTCTGTCTTTTTCGAGGACAAGGACGCTTGCGCCTCCGCGCGCCGCGTACCGCGCGGCTGTGGAACCCGCCGGTCCTCCGCCGACTACAATCACGTCATACGATTCCCTCATGCAGTCGCTCTCAGACTTATCTTTTCACTTTTGCCGGATCGGTCGCTGTGAAATTCAAATACCTCAAAGGGGCACGCCCATTCGCATTTCCTACAGTTTGTGCAAATCTCATGCACGATGGAAATGCGGCTTTCAGTGAGGTCTATGCAGTTTTCTGGACAAACCCCTACACAGCATCCGCATAAGTCGCACTTCTCTTCATGTATCTCTATCACTATTCCGCTCCTTTTGAACGCCGGGACGGATCGAAAATTCCTCTTCCCATTCTATTGAATCGAATTGAATTGCCGTAAAAAAGATCGCCTCACGGCTCGTTTAATATAAGAAAAGGCTGTGACGTAAACAGCGCTTTCATGGGATGCGCCATGGTTCGAGTGGATTGGAGTTGCGGATCGGAAATCGGCAGCGTGTGAGACGCGGCAAGATCGCTGGTTGTCTTATCTCAGGCTCTCGAAGTAGTGCTCCAACAACTCTTTGTCGCGGTAAGTCTCACTCAGCACCCGCTTCCGCTGCACCAGTTCCTGATACTCGTAGTCAAGGTTATCGGTGTTCGCGCCCTTCTTCTCCTGGTCCGCAATTCGAGAAGTCAGCATTCTCAGCCTCTGCTCTATCTGTTCCAGCTCAAACGAGATGAGAAGCTGAGAGATCCACTTGAGGTAGTCGGGCGTTTCGCTTCCCGGTCTGATTTCTTCCCACCATATTTTGCTTCGTTGGGGGGCTGCGAAGGCGAGTTCGGCGAACGCCTTCCTGACGCTTTCGGATGAGAGTTCGTCGATAACGGCAGACGCCGGGTTCCCGCTTCTTCGTGCCGCGATGACCTTATCTATAATTTCGCCGCTCATCCCATTTTGGATCTCCAGCCGCGAAATTTGGCCCGCTATTATCTCGAACAACGATTCATCGACGTTGATGAGGAGGCTGATTAAATCTCGATCCGCTATCGACAGGCGAAGCTCCTGCCTTCTAGCCTGAGCTGGAATAGCGGGCTGATATTTGGAATGGGAAGACTTTCTCTTCTTAAGCTCCTCGTAGATAGCCTCCTCCCGCAGGCCGAACTTTCCCGAGAGATCTTTGACGTAGAGGTTGACTTTGATGGCGTCATTTATTCTGGCAAGCGACTCGACTATCGATTGGATTATCGCGCCTGTATTGGAAGATGAACCGGCCCGGCGCGCGAGAAGCGTCGCCTTGAATTCAACAATGTTCGAACCATTGCCGATGAGTGCCATGAACTCCTCGCTTCCCCTCGCGAGCACGTAAGTGTCAGGGTCCTCGCCAGCAGGAAGTTCCACGATGTAGACGTTCAACCCCTGTTCGAGAAGTAAGTCGGATCCTCGCATTGATGCGTCTTGTCCGGCGGTGTCGGCGTCGTAAACGAGATAAACGTTTTGCGTGTATCGTGAGATATGCTGGATCTGCTCGATTGTCAGGGCGGTGCCGCTCGACGCGACCACGTTTCGGATCCCCGACTGATGGAGCGCGATCAAATCGGCGTAGCCCTCCACGAGAATAGCCGAGTCCTTTTCTATGATCGCGTCCTTCGCCTGGTATATCCCGAAAAGTGTTTTGCCCTTAATGTAAGCGGCTGTCTCGGGGGAATTGATGTACTTTGCTTTCTCATCCGGTTTGAGCGTCCTGCCACCGAACGCTATCACGCTGCCGCCCGCCGAAAAAACTGGGAACATCACTCTCGCCCTGAATCTGTCGTAATAACCTGATCCATCCTGCCTCTTTAGGATGAGCCCCGACTTCTCAATCGTCTTCTCGTTTATTCCTTTTTTCCTCAGGTGGTTGAGAAGCCCATCCCACCTGTCGGGTGCGTAGCCGAGCATGAATCTATCGATGGATTCGTCGTTGAATTTCCTGCTCTCCTTCATGTACGCGAGCGCTCTTGCCCCTTCGTCGGACCGAAGCATGTCGCGGTAGTACCTGACTGCTTTCTCATTTATGTCCAGTACCTCATCGACATCGTTGTGTCTTTCGTCGGAATATGAAGGAAGCGAAATATTTGCCCTCGACGCGAGTTGACGAAGCGCTTCACCGAAAGATATCTTCTCGTGCTGGGTCAGAAAAGTAAAAACGTTTCCTCCCGCGCCGCAGCCGAAACAGTGGTACAGTCCTTTCTCGCGGTTCACTGTGAACGACGGCGTCTTTTCGGTGTGGAACGGACAGAGGCCAAGATAATTCTTACCGCGTTTCTGAAGCCGGACATACTGGGAGATGATGTCGACTATGTCCGTGGCGCGTCTTACATCTTCTACAATACTATCTGACGAAAATTTGCTCATGCTTATCGGGGATGATGGTGTGGGTAACGAACCTGTCTCACGAACGAACCTTTGTTGAGCGGAGAGCTGACATATCGATGTTACCCGTGTGCTCCGCAACCACAGAACATAATCAAGCGTGCTCTGATATTCAATCGTGGATACAGCACGCGCGTTGATCGCGTGTCAAAAGTCAAATTGCATCCGCGACTTTCTTGAATATTGTTTGGATGGATTATAACTTTTCAATGCATGACAGAAAAATCACTGCTCGTCGTTTCGCGAACTCCACTCCCAAAAGAAGTGAAGACTAATCTTGTGCCTCCTCTAACGAACGAAGAGGCCGCTGAGCTGCACGCTTCACTGCTGTTCGATATTGTCGAGCGGGCGGCGCTCCATTTGCACGTGCAGCCGTACGTATACTTCGATCCGGCCGATGCCCGCGCCGATTTTGAACATGTCTTTCGTCACGCGAGTTTCGAATACAAACTCAAGCCCGCGATCGGGAGCAAGTTGTCCGATAAGATTTCCAACGCGGTGGATAATGTCTTCTCCGATGGGACGAAAAAGTTGATATATCTCGATGTCGATGCGGCGCTTATGTCGCTACAGGCGATAAGGCATTCTTATGACCTTCTCAGTCTTGACGACGACGTGGTCGTACTCGCGCCAGATGAAGTCAATCAGCTCTACATGGTGGGTCTAAAGAAGCCTCACGTCCAGATTTTCGACGCGATGAACTCCAAGGACCCATTCGAGGTTTCGATGAAGATCTCGGCTCCGATTTCAGCGATGCTTTTTACGCTTGATCGATTCCACTGCATGCGCGATCTCACCGGCCTCAGGAGAGTCTTCAACACTTTTACGAGAAACGGCCACATCATCGAGCAAGCCCGCCGCACGACTGATTTTCTACTCGGTTTGAAGGAAAAGTACAGCGAGATTTGATGGGCGAGAGATCCTTTCAGAGGGTTTCTTCCGGTTCGAAGGATCCCACGGTGAAGAAGCTGGGGATTTTCGGCGGTACATTTAATCCACCTCACTTAGCTCACCTGCTTGCTGCCGAAGGAGTGAGAGATCAACTGAAACTCGATAAGGTCTTTTTCGTTCCCGCGGCGGTTCCTCCACATAAACAAAAAGAGAATATTGTTCCGGCAAAACACCGTCTCGAGATGGTGAGGCTTGCGATTGAAGGGAACCGTTACTTTGATTTGTCGGATATAGAGCTCCACAGGAAGGGGCCATCATATACGATCGATACCGTGCGCGAGATGAAGCGGTCATATCCTAACGACGAACTTTACTTCATAATGGGAATAGACCTCCTGACTGAATTCGATACATGGAAGGAGCCCGGCAAAATACTCGAAGAGTGCAGGTTGGTGGCGATGAATCGCCCGGGGTTCGATCTGGCTGTCGTCGACAAAGATCTCTTATTGCGTGTCGAATTGGTAAATGTTCCAAGCGTCGATATTTCATCGACCAATATCCGGAGAAGGGTGAAGTCAGGCCGGTCGATAAGATATCTTGTTACGCAGGATGTCGAAGAATATATACGGCGTAATTCAATCTACCTGTAAGTTGTTGCTTGTCAAGGAATTGTAATTCGGCCCCATGCATTTTATATTTATTCAAAAGTGATAACCTAATTTCAAATGGAGTGTGAGAGAATGAAGAAGTACAGTCTACTGGCGCCTCTTATCGGCCTTTTAGCCGTGAGTTTTGCTTTCGTCGGCTTCCAGTGCTCGTCCGCTGAGTTGACGAGTGCGAAACTTTACATGCAAAAGAGTGAATGGAACAAGGCTGAGTCTGAGCTCGAAAAAGCCGTCAAGAAGGATTCCCTCGACGAAGAAAGCTGGTACTACCTTGGGATTGTGCGGGGTGAGAAGCAGGATTATGCGGGACTAATGGATGCCTTCGCTCATGCTAAGAAGATCTCAGCTGCTCACGATTCAGACATTGTTCAGGTAAGGCTTCCTGGGTTA
>JAJYOS010000591.1 GCA_021796055.1 Bacteroidota bacterium | reverse complement strand
CAGGGAAACGATCCGGTTGAAATTCAGAAGAAACAGGAAGACGCATTGAAGAATAAAGCGGGCGACCTGTTGAAGGGTTTAATAAAGAAGTGAATTGGAAAATGAAGGCAACTCCGTGTATGAAACACGTTGAGGTGGTCGCCGCCAGCCGAGGAGACTGTGCACTTAATCTGAGGCGCCAAGACTTGGTGCCTCAGCGAACCGCGGTCTGGTGGTGTGAAAGAGCTATGTCCCTCTTCGTCGCCGTTGATGTGTAGGTGAGAAAATACCGTATGTCTTCACAGGCTTATAGAGGTACAGACTCGTCCTGCTCCCCGACATTCCTCCCACAATCGCATCAATCTCGAGCTTCATCGAGTTCGAGCCGTCATTCTGTTCGGAGAGCAAGGGGGCTGGAATCGCGAAAATGAGGGAATATAGGTCTGGAAGAGGGCCTGCGGGCACGAATTCGGCCTATTTCCTCGTTTTCTTATCTCGCAGGATAGGAAGTTTAAGACGATCCTTCCAGGCGGTTTCTGTTGAAAAGCTTGATGGGCGACATGTTTTTCGTGGTTTCGGATCGCGTCCCGCGCGTGACAGCAGTCACTTGCATCAATCGACAAAACTATGTAAGCTTATGCAGGTTTGAGTATAAGAGTAGGCTCGACTACGAGAGGATTCGAAAGAGAGCGCAACAGAAATTGAGCCTACACTTCAAGCCGCGTCCGATTGAGCGTGAAAATATTGAACTGTGTAGAGCGTCCAAGAAAAATTTATAGGAGGATGAGTCGTGAGTAATAGGTTTGTGGCGATCGCCTCTTTCTTGGTGATGTTTGCTCTTGCAGTTTGTTGTCAGCAAGTAGCTTTTGGGCAAATTACTTCGCCCACCAACAATTCATTCCTTGTGGCGGGGTCTAATCAAGAGATAACCTGGAATGTCAAGGGTGATAGCTCGAGTATTGTGGTCCTGCAATACACAACGAACGGAGGGTCCTCGTGGAACTCGATAGCTTCTTCCGGCATGGCGGCGGGTTCTTACAATTGGGTCATACCTGTTGGCACTAACTCCTTTCTCTGCAAGGTAAGGATAGTTAGATATACCAGCAAAGGTTTAATCCCAGTCTCGACAACCGGGAATTTTTCAATCGCCAACCTGAACTTCTATTCGCAAATCTGTGCGGTTTTCTCCCGCCGCGTCATGGCTTTGACCGACACCACCGGGCACCATTTCAACAGGATCAAGTTCTTTAAGTAGTTTGCACGGGACACAGATGTCCCGTGAATTGAAAAGCTCCAATTTCATGAATACTAGTTGCGCCGCCGCACCAAAGGAGTCGGAGTGCCGTGTGCGCCTGGCAGAAGCAGGGGTATCTATAGGCTGGTTCGAGACGTATTTGTCGCGGGGATGGTTCTGTTAACCTTACTGAGCCGGCGTGTACTTTGTTTGTTTTCAACAGGGTACATGATTATTGTGTGATCGTGGTGGCGGCGATATGACCGTCGTCGTAAAATCATGGCCGCTGCGAAATTTAGAGACGCAATATAGAGGAGCCTCGTGGGCACAGGACAAATGCTACTTACAATAGGCGCGATTGCGATACTGGGTGGAGTGATTCTCAGCGTCAATAGAAATATTAATAATACAGGTACGATTCTTCTGCATTCCAATATAGGGATCGAAGAGGTTTCGCTTGCGTCCTCTATTATGGAAGAGGCGCAGGGATTGGCATTTGACGAGGTTACCGATACGAGCGCGGTCAGCTCGCCGAGCCAGCTCACTCCAGCCAACGCGTTGGGGCAGGAAAACGGTGACTCAACGGACTTGAATGACTTTGACGATTTCAACGGCCTCAACAACAACGGACGCCTCGAGATCGATACTCTTGCGACTGGCATATTTTATGTGTTCACAAGGGTTTGCTACGTGAATCAGAATAACGTCATGGGGAACGCCGGCACGCAGACCTGGAATAAGAGATTGGATGTTTGGGTCTGGAACACATCGAGTACCGATACGGTCAAGATGCAGTCGGTGTTCAGCTACTGGACTTTCTGAGGTTGTCAAATGGGAACCACGACGCTCATCGATCTCGCCGGATCATTTCTGATCAGCGGCCTACTCCTTCTCACGGCGCTCCAACTGGACCAGAAATCCATCCAGACTACTTTCGACTCGCAAGCGGGATTGACGGTGCAACAGAATATGGTGGGGCTGATTGAAATCCTTCAGTACGACTTCCGGAAGATCGGATACTGCGCGACTGCCGGGAAACTCCCGAACTCAGCCGCCAACACTTTCATTCAGAAGGGAGATACGAGCACAATCTGGTTCCTTGCTGACGTTACTAATTCCGGCAACGTGGATACCGTGAAATATTGGCTCGACACAGCCTCCGTTCCTGGCGCCGCGAATCCCAGAGTGAGGTTGTTGTATCGTCAGGTGAACAGCGGTGTGCCTATGGGGTCAAATCTTGGAGTGACTCAATTCAATATACAATATTTCGATGCGTTCGGAAATCAGATCCCGACTCCTTTCGGCGCACCGAACCAGGCTCAGTATATCGTCCTGACCATTCGGCTGGAGCCAGTCGCCGCCTTCAACGCCGATTATAGCAGTAATTTTGTGATATGGAGACAAACGAGAATGGTCTCCAGAAATTTGAGGCGATAGGAAGTTTCTATGGCTGGGAGAGGCACTTTAATCGTAATCCTCGGTTTCACCATTGTGTTTGGATTGACCGCGAAGTATTGGACCCGAGTCGCCACGAGCTCCGTCGATAATTTCGTGCAATACTATGATGAGACTACCGCGCATGCCATCGCGGTATCCGCGGCTAATCTCGGCAGCAGCCAGGTGTTCGTGAATCAGCCAAGCGGTCGGGGCTTCAATCTGTCCGGCTCCCTGTCCGGAGGTGAATACAATGTTGAAGTTGATTCGGTTAACCCAAGCCTATTGCTTTTGACTGCTACAGGCACCTACCCTCCGAGTGGTACATTCGGCAGCGTGACAGACACTGTCAGAGTACAGTTCGGGCCGAACCGTTTCTCGACATTCGGTTTATATACCGGGACAATGAATAGCCTATCATGGGACACCGGCGACACAATATGGGGAGGCTTCCACAGCGAGGGAACGTTTAATGTTGAAGGGGCACCGGTTTTCTATGGCCGGGTCACGAGCAACAACGACATAACCGGCGGAGGAACGCCTATTATTTACGGCTCGTACCAATCCGGGGTAAGCATACCAATGCCTGCCTCAGGTGTCTCAAATATACAGGCCGCTGCCTCTGCCGGAGGGGGCGTGCTTAACAATCCCGGCAGCCCCGCGCCGTTCGAAGTCTTTATGACGATTAACTCGAATGCGACGGTGACATATCATACAAATTTAAACACCGCAGATACAACCATCCCATTATCCTCATTTGCTCCAAATGGGGTTATCGTCGTCAATAACGGCAACCTGCATGTCCACGGTACGGTTAATGGCCAGGTTACCGTCGCCGCGGCGGGAAGCTCAAGCTACGGTTTTGGAAATGTTTACGTGAACGGAAGTGTAATGTGCAATTCTGATCCAAGGACGAATCCGAATAGTACCGATGTGATGGGCATCGTGGCACAGAATAATGTTTGGGTCGAGAGCGACAATGCGTATCTGGGCATCAGCCCCAGTTATCCCCCCGTCAACCCAGTCATTGAAGCTGCAATCTTCGCCCAGAGCGGCACTTTCCAATGTTATTACAAGTCCAGTCTAAGCTATACAAATTTAGGTTACGTCCATGTCTATGGCTCTATCACGAACAATTATCTTGGAGTAACCTCTGACCCAACAAGTGTATACGGATACAAACCAGATTACAGGTTTGATCCACGATTTTCAAGTATCGCCCCCCCCTCGTATCCGGTTACAGGCACTTTTGCAATCCTCTCCTGGTATGAATGAAAATGGGCTGTTATATTTTTCAAGAAAATCCGTTTTTCAGAGGTCGCCGATAAACTAGGCGGCTTCAAGT
>JAJYOS010000590.1 GCA_021796055.1 Bacteroidota bacterium | reverse complement strand
CCTTCTTGAACGGCACCGTGGTCGCCCCCGGCGGTGTTTCGACTCTGAAGAAGAATCTCATGTAACTCTTTCCGAGATCCCTGGCCTGCGCCGCAGTCAGTGAGACAATGTTCTTGCTGAACACAGAATCCTTCACGCTACCATCGGGGTTGATTTGAGCAGCAGGAATATAAATGCTGTCACTCGGGAAATTCATCACGACGGCGTGAGTCGTCGTATCGATCAGCTGACCGCTCATGGTAACCTGCAGCGGCAGACCGTTCCACACCTCGATGACTACGCTACCACTATCCACATTATCGAGTTTCGCGGAAGTACTCGAATCGGTTATTACGGCAGACTTGGTCGTGTCAGAATACTGCGCGTTGATTATTCCAAGGTCTAACGGCATCGTTATCGTTCCGTTCCCGCTGACCATGTCGGTGCTCTTCACGGACCCGATCGCGGTACCGCCCGGATTTACGATTACATAACCGCTGATTATGAACCTGTCTGGAATCGTCTTGTGAACTTCCGAGAAATGATTCAGGGCATTCACGAAATTCTGTCCGAGCGTTATCACGTTTGTCTGATTCGGATAAATGGTGGTATCCACGACCGCGGAATCGACAGCAGGGAGAGAGAGATACTCGCTGCTCGTAGGTATGAGTGATATATGCGCCTCGCAAGGGAAACCTATGCTGTTTATTCTCAGCTGAAGCGTCGTCCCTGGTCCGAAAAGGATCGCGCCGTTGAACTTCGACGTGAATGATCCAAGATCTACCTTCTGCGTGTCGGGAGATATATTGATCGGATTCGCGAGATGAACTTCGCCGGTGAAAGACGAAAGCTGAAGGCCGGTAAGTTGGAATGAAGCATTGATGGAATCGGTCGTCGCGATATTAACGTAGCTTCCGTTCGATCCCGGTATTTGGGCCGTGACGCTGTAACTTAGCGAATCGGAAGGGGCGCCGGTCGTGGGATTAGCCATGCTGAGAGTATAACCGTTAAGAGATATTGGCGCCGAATAAATACTTCCCGAAGTTCCTTTTGGACTTAGCGTGAAGCTCCGCGTGAGGGACACGCCGTTCCGCGTCAGTCCGGGAATGGTAAGACTGACCGGTATACTGATATTATAATTGTTTCGCACCGTTAGGCTGACGCTTCCGGTATCGATAGATGCGGTCTGGACCTTGTTGCCGTCCTGTATAACGATGCTCGAGTCAATTACGATGTCAGGCTGCGCGGGAACTATGGCATTAGCAGACGACACGTGAACATTCGTCATAGTGGCCGAGAATGATATCGTAGTATCGGATTGTATCGTTGCGGCCGAAGACGAGCCTTTCGAACTATCGGTAAACGTGACCGAAGGTTGATCTGAAAGCGTCCTGTTGGCCAGCGAAACAATCGGCAGAGTAACTGTCTGGTTTGCACCTATGGAATTATTAGGAACAGGGATATTGATGGGCTGTCCGTTAGCATCGATCAAATTGAGTCCGTTGACGAAATCGATGGGCGAAGGATAACCGTTGTGAATTGTAACCGTCAAATCACCGCTCTTAAGCGTAGCGGTCTTGAAGTTAGTAAATGCGTCTGCCGGTGTGATCGTCTCCGACTGCTTTGGAATCGCGGGGACGAAAGGAACGGTTCCCGTCACGATGCCTGGGTTCACCAAAGCGTAGTGGATGGACGGCGGGTTGGTAATTGTAAAATCCTTCGGGCTCTGGGCGACGTTAGTCTGCGGCACAGCGCCGATCTTCAGGTTGCTCCCAACCGACACGCCGTTCAGGTTCTGAGATCTTAGCAAAGTGAAAACTTGAGTTTGGGAGTTCGGCAACAGGAAAGTCGTGTCACCGTTTGATACCTGGAGTGTGTCCTTGGATATCATCTGTAAAAGCGTATAAGTCCGATTGAAAATCGGTGCTGATAGCTGCATGTTCCACGTCGGCATCACGAAAGACGCCACCTTGTATTTCGAACATCCGGCCATGGTCAGGAGAAGCGCCACAAATATGGCGTACGGTACTCCCTTCTTCATAGGGGACTCCTTCTAATTGTTATGGGATTCACTCAACGAGCTGCTCTCTCGCGGAAAAGTTAAGACAACCCAGTAATTGAATAATTGTCTTGGGTCACAGCTTTACGCATACGGCTATACTCCTTTTACATCGGAAGAATCTGCCGTTACTTAAAGCGTCCTTTTTGCCGAGAGAACCTCGTTACACAACGTTGCCAACACTTAAAAGAAAATTGTTACGCGCCTGGGGACTGAAAGCCGAAAGGCGCGGTCGGCGGGACGGGGCCCGCGAACACTTTTATCTCACCAAATGTCCGTTCATACTTCTCGACGTTCTCGCGAAGCGCACCTAGCAGCATCTTCGCATGCTGAGGCGTCATTATTATTCTGGCGTGCACCTTGGCCTTTGGCACTCCAGGCAGCAGCCTAGTAAAGTCTATGATAAACTCCGCGGGGGAGTGCGAAATGATCGCAAGGTTTGAATAAATCCCTTCCGCCTCCTTGTCGCCGAGCTCGATATTAATCTGCTGTGGAACGTTTTTGTCTTCTGGCATAATAAACTCCTGAATTTGCACGGTGTTCCGTAACACGTCGCAATATTGATATAGCTCCGCACGCTTGCCGCCTTGTCCTCATCGTGTAAAAATACCTCTAAGAATAAGTTCAAAACCATTCTATTCCAAAAAAAATATTAAAAAAAGCCGCTGGATCGGCGGTTTGCCAGTCCAGCGGCCGTTCTATGAAACTCCGTATTTCTTAATGTAAATTCCTGAGCGAGTCTGCCTTCTGCATAGCGTCCTGTGCCTTCTTAACCTCGTTCAAATAAGCATACACTTTCCCAAGGAGATCCCAGATGTTCGGATCCGCGGGCTTGTAGCTAGAGAACTTCTCAAGATATGGGAGCGCCTTCCCAAACTTGGCGCTGACGGCCTTGCGAAGCGAATCCGGGTCGCTGTTCTGGGAGGCGTTGTCCTGAATCTCGACTCCCCAGTTAACGTAGGAAGCGCCCATGTTGTAGACGGCGTTCCAATATTCCGGATCTATATTCAGCGTCTTCTCGAACTCAGCAATCGCCTCCGGATATTTATTGGCCCGGAGGAGAATCACTCCGTAATTGTACTGAAAGTCTTTGTTGTCAGGATTCTTCTCAGCGGCCAGCTTGAACGCGTCGGCTGCTTCCTGGGTCATGTCCGCTCCGATATAGCAGTTCGTAAGAACCGTCATGATGCTCGCATCGGTCGGATACATTTCACTCGCCGGCCTCAAAACAGCCAGTCCCTTTTGAAATTCGGCGAAAGCAAGTTTGTAGTCTGTCGAATCGATGTTCGGATTGTAGACAAAGTCCACTTTCTTTTCAGCAAGCGTGTCGGGCTGGAAGGTGAGCGTCAGGCCGAGTTTCTTATATGTCCAGACCTCTCTGGAAGGGATCTCGACCATCTTCCGACCCTGCTTCACTTTGCGCGCAGGCTCGCTAGCCTTCTCATCCGGCTGACCGATATCGGAGGTGACATCATACTTACTGATTCCAGTCTTTAGAGCCGCGAGACCTTCAGCGATTTTAATTTTATCCGCGTTGGCGTTCTCGAACTTCAATTTCAGATTACGTCCCTTTTCGTAGTAGATCTCTCCAAGGAGCTTCGCGGCATTTTCGTCTTTATCTCTATGCCACAGGACTTGGAGAGGCGCGATGGCACTGTCTTCATTGTCCATGTTAAGGTAAGTGTAAGCGAGGCCTCTGTACCCCATGGTGCTGTCAGGCTCCAGAAGCACAGCGCCCTTGAACATTTTTAAAGCAGTCTGATAATAAGAAGAAGTATCTCTTCCCTTCTGAAGATCTCTACTCCCCTGATTATAAGCCCCGACCCAGTAATGAAGCCTTACCTGAACAATGTCTGAATCGTGAGCAGCTGAGATCTTCTTAGCATGAGCGAAGGCATCCATTAGTCCCGCATAATCCTGCTTCTCACCCCGCACAATCCCAAGGTAGTACCAGCTTT
>JAJYOS010000589.1 GCA_021796055.1 Bacteroidota bacterium | reverse complement strand
GATTTTGAAGAAGAGATAGCTGGCCTCAAAAGTCAGCGATTCACCATCTTGCATTATGGAATCCTGCGGCGCACTTTTCCAACCTGAATTCTGCATGGCGCCGGATAAGCCGTTAAAAAGCGTGAAGGCATAGACCGCTCTCAGCACAAGTAGCGAGAACGCGGCCACTACAAACGCGACAGCCATCCCTTTGAAAATTTTCTTTCTTAATTTCCCGGTGTCAACTTCCATTTTTATTTCTCTTGATTCGAGTTAATGTTACTGCGGATTTGTGATGTACGAGAATAGCGGGAGCCCTAAACCTCAGGACATACCCGCTCTATTTATCTGCAGGGTCTTGCGTTACTTCTGCTCATTGTCCCGGATTTCCCTCACATATCCCTGGACAAAGAGCATCGATTGCACACTTCAATTTCTTTCGAGTGACGCACCGCGCCAGTATCAGGAATACGAAGATCCGCCCAACCGTAGAACGCTTGTCCTCGGTAAGGCGGATCAAATGTCTATTAAAGTCCTTCTATCTTCTTGGCCTCAGGGAAGAGCGTCAAAGCCTTCTGGAATTGGTTATCGAGAGTAAGCACAACCCTGTACCACCCGACGTTGCCCCAGATGTTTCGAGCGATCCACGCCTTCAGGAGCATCGAGACATATTTCGTGTTCTTGTCGTAGTCTTCGCGGGTCAGCTTGATCCCCGCCTTCTCGGCATGATCGTACAATTCTTCGAGCATGCTGTTCGAAACTTTGAACTCCTTATCAAAATTTTCTGACGTTCCGTACTTTTTTCGCATCTCATCCTGATGCTGACTAACGTGATTATCGACATACTCAAGAAAAATATTCTTCAGCTGGAATTGATAGATGAACCCGGGGACTTTGCCCATCTTTACGATGTAGTCGGGCGTAATACCTCCACCGCCGTACACCTTCCTGCCGTCCGCTGTTCGAAAAACAGGCCGTCCAGAGTCGCTTTCAAGCGTGTGATATATATTGGAACCTGATTTTTCACTGCTGTCGATTATCTCAGGGGCATCAAAATATTTTCTCAGGCTTGTTCCGTAGGGACGCTGGATCAACCTCCCGCTCGGAGTGTAGTACCGCGCGATAGTGATCCTGACAGCAGAGCCGTCGTCGAGGCTGAACTGCCTTTGAACAAGTCCCTTGCCGAAGGTCGTCTCACCGACGATTAGGCCCCTATCCAGGTCCTGCATCGCGCCTGACACGATTTCGCTTGCGGATGCCGAGCCGCCGTTAACAAGGACGACAAGCGGAAGCTTGGTATACGCACCGCCGCTTGAAGTAAAATTCTCATTAGCCTCCGGGATGCGTCCCTTTGTGTAGACTATCGTTTTCCCCTGTGGAAGGAAATCGCTCGCGACGCTAACGGCCTGGTCGAGAAGTCCACCCGGGTTGTCGCGCAGATCGAGAACAAGCTCTTTCATCCCTTCAGATTTAAGTTTTGTGAGCGCGTTGGCCAGCTCACTTCCCGTCGTCTCGGCGAACCTGTTGACGTAGACATAACCGACATCCTTGTTTACCATGAAAGCGGCAGTGACCGAGTAGATCGGGATCTTGTTGCGGATGATTGTGAAATTCATCGGCTTATCGACGCCAGCCCTGACGACGGTTACCACCACTTTCGTTCCCTTTGGCCCCCTGAGCTTTTTCTGCACCTCATCTCGCGTGATACCGACGGCCGATTTGCCGTCAATATCAATTATCTTGTCGCCTGCCTGTATGCCTACCAACTCGCTCGGACCTCCGGCGATTGGCGAGACGACGAGAAGGGTGTCGTTCACTACGTCATATTCGATTCCAACGCCGTCGAAGGAGCCTCGGAAGTCCTCGGATATCTGGCGGACGTCCTTCGCAGGGATATATACTGAATGCGGGTCGAGCTGCCTCAGCATCCCATTGATAGCCGCGTCAGTCAGCTTCTGCGTGTCTACATTGTCTACGTAATACTTGTCGGCAAGGCTCAACACGTCCTTAAACTTCTCTACCTGCTCGTATATGTTGTCGCCGCTGAAGACATTCTGTATCTGCGTGCCGATGAGAATGCCGACTGCCATCAAGAGGATGGCCGCCGCAGTTGAGAATTTACTCTTAAAAAACTTCATCATTTTTCCTTTCGAGGATTGCCCGCGCCTCCAATTATTCAAATCGCGTTCTCGTTCATACGATCTATACCACTATATGAGGCCGAGCTGTTAATCAAAAGAATATATAATAAGCCGAATTTGACAGCAAGGAACCGACGACTGTTAGCCGGTGGGCGAGACGAAAGTCACTCCGTACAGCGCTATTTCACCTTGCCAAGCGTTAATTTGATGACAAGGTCGTGTTTTTTGTCAAGGATGAATTTCGAATGGATGAACACCACGGAACTCTGGTAGACCCTCTCGAACCCCGCTTCGGACAAAGAAACCGTCTCGATTGGGAATCTCCAGAGAGTTAGCGGCTTGTCAATTTCGATAGTTGCCTGAAGTTTCTGCCACTCGTCGACGAGAGATACCGCAGTCACCTCTTCGCTCGAACCAACGCTCCGCAGACGTGGATCGTCTGGCTTTGAACCGTTGATCTTGTAGTACCTGTCGTGAGCGTCTCCGGCCATGAGACCGAAATTGAGTTCGACACCGAAGTCCACCTCCAATGGACTCGCCCCGAGGTTCTCCACGCTGTAGCTGCAAAGTATGGAACCGGAGCCTTCCTTGATTTCAAAAGTCTTTGCAACGCGCACGGGGGATTTCTCCGCTCCCCCGACATGGCCGTCTCTCGCGAACCTGATTACCGCCTTGCCGTTTTTCTGAAGTATCTTCTGATCGTAGCGTCCCTGAACGAAATCGCCGAGCTCGGGATACTTTGCCGCGGCAAAATCCTCGATCGTGGTCTCACCGATGAAGTGATCAATGAACGACGCGCGGCGATACCAGTCATAGTTTAGGAGCTTCTCTAATCCCTTCTCCTTCATCGCAACGATGTCGTGTATGCTGAGGACCTGTTCCGCCCCGGAATCCGCTCCCGCGACTCGGCGAAGTTTCTCATGATAGCCCTCGGGGCGCCTGCTCAGTATATCGAGAAAATTGAATGGCACGGGTTTATAGTCAAGCTCGAACATCGCCGCACCGATCTCCGGCATGAAATAAGCGTCTAGCGCTTTCGACTCGACTAGGACCTCATCAGATCCGTCCATGTCGAAATCTTTGGTTGTGACGCTGAGTTTTGTTTTGCGCTCGAGCTTATCAAGCACGGTTTCGGCCTCTATCAGGCTCTTGTACACGGGGTAACGAAGATTCGGAAGGTAAAGTCCGCCGAACACTCCATGCCAGTAAGGGTCGTTGCACTGCGCGGCCCACACCTTGTCCAGCACTTTTTCCGTGGCGCCGTTCTTCGCTTTGGTCGCGTGCGCCCGCTCGGACAAGCGTATCATTTTCTTATGGATATTGTTGACTTCAGGATATTTTGCCAGGAAGTTTCTCCAGTATCCTCCTCGAACAAACTCCTCATAGTGGTCAAGGAGGTTCGCTTCTTTAAGCTTGTGTTCGAACTCTTCGTATTTTCTGAACAGCTCTTCTGGGAGCGCCCATTGAAGCATCTCGGCGTAAGACGCGTTCTGAAGGTAGACGCGCCCGATGGGCTTCACTTTGTCGATGACCTCGGAAAAATGCACGATCCTTACCCAGTCGGAATTTTCTTCGAGGGCTCCGAGAAAATCAGGCAGCCAGCCATCTTCGTACACATGCTTGTAGGTGTGCGGCCAAACTCCGAACTTCTCCCCGTCATCGGCGTACACGGCAATCCTATTCCCGTCTTCGGTAGCGATAGATCTCAGATAATCGATCGTCTTTTCGACGGGCTGAAATGGGATTGTGTACCTCATGGCCTTGCTGATCGGGAAAACGTTCAGCATCTTTCCCTGTTCTTCCGTTACATAGTAGCCTAGAAGATTCTCATCCTTGAGTCCGACGTACTTGAAATGGGTGTCGTCGATGGCGACCCATCTAACGCCGCTT
>JAJYOS010000034.1 GCA_021796055.1 Bacteroidota bacterium | reverse complement strand
AAAGGAAGATTGTCGATATCCTTCTTAATGGCATCCAATATCTTCTCGTTGTTCATCAGCTCTTCATCGTTTTCGTATTTGAGGCGATGTTCCTTCGCGAACTCCCGCAAGTACTCGAAATCCGGGACGATGAGCGCCGTATTGAACCTTCTCTTGTCGCCGATGAGAACCACTTGATCGACGAACTTGCTTTGCTGCAGCAGGTTTTCTATTGGCTGCGGCGCGATGTTCTTCCCGCCAGAGTTGACGAACAGGTGTTTCTTGCGATCCGTGATTACTATGAACCCGTCGGTGTCGAAATGTCCGATGTCGCCCGTGTGCAGCCAGCCGTCCCTGTCGATTGTCTCCCTTGTCGATTCCTTGTCTTTGTAATATCCGGTCATCACGTGAGGCCCGCGTGTTAGTATTTCGCCGTCCGCGTCAATCTTAACCTGAACATTTCGCAGCGGTTTGCCGACCGTACCGAACTTGTAATCATCGACCCTGTTTGCAGAAATTACCGGCGAACATTCTGTCATCCCGTAGCCTTCGACGATCATGATTCCCACGGCCTCGAAAAACTCACCCAGCTCCCGAGACAAGGCTGCGCCCCCGCTCACAAAGAACCTTATGCGCCCGCCGGTTCGCTCTTTCACCTTGGACAGAACCAGTTTGTCGGCGAGCAGATATTCCGACTTCAGGAGCGGGCCAACCGTCCCTTTCTTTCTTGCCGCGACGTAGTCTCTTCCGACCGAAAGAGCCCAATAGAAAATTTTCTTCTTTGCCGCCGAGCCGGACTCGACGTTTTTCAAAATAGTTGCGTGGATTCGCTCGAACAGTCTTGGAACGGTAGTGACGATCGTCGGTCTGACCTCCATAAGGTTTTGTGCTACCGTCTCGATGCTTTCGGCATACGACACACAAGCCCCCGCTGAAAGTGCGGTATAGTAACCGGCCATCCGTTCGAAACTGTGCGAGATGGGGAGAAATGACAGGAGCGAGTCTTCATCTGTAATAGTAATCTGATCCAGTGCTCCTTTGATGTTTGCGGCGAAGTTGCCGTGGGTCAGCAGGACTCCTTTCGGTTCGCCTGTCGTGCCGCTCGTGTAAATGATAGTCGCAATCTCTTCCGGTTTCGGCTCGGCAAGCCATTGGGCGAACTGATCCCGGTGTTTATCCCGACCCTTTCTCCCTAATTCGCACACTTCTGAAAAATCCAAAGCGGACTTGTCCTTCGGATTCTCTTTCGGATTCATGATTATGACCTGGCGGAGGGTCTTCACGTTTCCGCGGATCCGGAGAATCTTGTTCAGTTGAAAAGTGTTCGACACGACAACGAATGAAACATCTCCGTTTTCAAGTATGTACTCGATCTGTTTCGCGGTCAGCGTTGGGAAGATCGGTACATCGATCGCTCCGATTGCGAGCGACGCGAGATCCGTTATGGGCCACTCCGGCCTGTTTTCCGAGAGGATTGCGATTTTCTCCCCGCGCTTCAACCCGAGTGAGCTGAGCCCGTGCGCAAACAGCTCAACCTTGGAATATAACTCGTCGTAGGTTATGCCTACATACTTCCCTTCCAGTTTATACCTGTACACCTCTCGCCCGGTGCCCGAGTACTTTTTACAGAGTTCGGCGAACAACTCCGTCAAAGTATTAAACTCTACAGCTGCGCCCATCTAGCCCTCCTAACAGCGGTACTCGTTCTCAAAATGCAGTCGTATATGATAGCCTCCATCTGAATTCGAATTTGTCGGCGCTTCCTGCAGCGGCCGGCTTGTTCACATAAAGCGGCATGTCAAACCTCAACTGCGACATATTTACGATATTGAACAATGTCGTGCTTTCGTTGAAAAATAGCTTATAGAACTCTTGAATATCAAATACTATTCCTATCCCGGCATCATCGTAGAAATGAAAGCTATTTTCGATATTTTCGCCCTGGTTTCCCAGAAAAGCCGCATCGTAGAAGAGATTGGTCCTGAAATAAGAAAGCGCAGATCCCAAGAAGGGGATTTGTTCGGACGATATGAAGGGTATCAATGAGGCAAAACGCACTTCGAAATTTCCCGCGTCGATCTTATCTCCTGCGATGAACCCGTTGTAGGCGCGGACGCTGCCTCCTCCTGCAACGCGCGAGTATTGCAGGGCCTGGAGCGGCAGAGCACCCACACTGCGCAGCAGCGGGTACTGGAATACCTCCAACGGACTTCCCTGCGCCAGGTAAAACTTTGTCATCGGCGGAACATTCCCAGAAGAGCGGCCAGCGTAGAGGCGCAGGGCTAATTTGTTTCCGGATAAAGTGTAATAGGAGGTCAGCTCGAGCGATCCCTTCGAATAATTGAAGACATCGGAATTGAAGATCGGAAGAGACGCTTCGTATGACGCCTTGAAATCGATTTCGAAGTCCTGCCAGAAATTCCTGTAACTGTATTGTGCCCTCGCAAAATCGAGTCTCTTCTCGAGAACCCAGGTGGCAGGATCAAGTAAGAAGCCGGTTCTCTCTGCCATCGTGCTGTTGACGGAGAAGCTTAAGGTATGATAAGGCGGATAGCTGTAATGTTCTGCCAGTACTTTTGATAGTCCCAGCGAATAGAAGTCGATTCCGTCGTGCCGTTCAGCTCGCAGGGATAATCGAGGGTATCTGGAAACAAAAGGAGTGGATGTACCGGGATAGAACTCGTGACTGACGGAAGAAGCCTGGTTGTCGTACTCGAAGCTGTAGTCGAGTTCGGCGTTTTTCAGGTGCGTTCCGTACCACAGCCCGGCGTGAAAGTCGTGCAGATAGCCGAGATAGGTTCCGGAGAGGCGCAGGCCGTACTTCACACCGTCGATGTTATTGTACCATAAACTCGGCCGCCATCGAAGCAGGTAGGCATCGTTCGGGTAGAAGTTGACCATCGTATTGTCGAATCGTACATCGACCTTCGGCAGCGGCCATGTGTTGTTCAACCTGTTTATGTCGGCTATCTGCTGTCCCGGGTTGATCTCGGCGCTGCTGACCCCGGATTTAGTATACACATGATAAGTTCTTCGGGCCTCGCCGCTCTGCCAGTCGATCACCCGAGTGTTCAGAATGTAATCCGAACCATCATTGAGTCTCAAGCGAATGTCGAGAGGCATTACTATCTGGCCGTGCCGGCTGATCGTGATGTCATCATCGAAGACTTTGCCGGAATCGGTCTGTATCTCCTTTGAGGAGACCGACTTAATTCCGTAGTCGCAAGTACAGGTGCGATCAAGCCATTCGGTGAAAAACCATCTCAGGTCCTTTCGACCGCTAACCTTCTCTGCCAGGCTGAAGAAATCTTCGGGATAGACGTGTTTGAATTTGTACTTATCGTAGTAGGCCTTCATGACCTTCCAGAATGTGGAATCACCGAGCACGTATCTCAACATAAACATTGCGTCGGTTGTCTTGGCGTAAATCGAAATATTCTGAAGCAGAGGTTCTGCAAAATGGTCGGGATGGTTCATGACCGGTTCCTCGTATCCCGTGTGTGCGAGGTAAAGGTAATCCGCAAGGCGTTCGGCCCGTTCATCGGTGTTTGGAAAACAGAGGAGTTTCTGGTACCATTTCGTCCAGACGTAGCTGTTGTTGTAACGCCCGTAATACGATTCCAGCGCGAGCGTTGTGTTAAAAGTGTTGAACCCTTCATCCTGGAATCCGAATCTTGTCTCGTTGCTCCCGATCATCATCGGATACCACTGATGGCCGAGCTCGTGCATCGTGGTACGTGCTAGCTTGTGGTCGTTGGCTGCGCCGAGGTGACCGATGAATACGACGCCCGGGTACTCCATCCCGCCGTACTCCGGGCCCTGGACTATGAAAGCCTCCTTGTAGGCATACATTCCGAGATGCTCCGAAAAAAACTTGATCGCGTGCCGGCCCATCTTTGCGGTTTCACTCCAGTACTTAGCCTTTTCGCGGAAATAAAGGGAGTGAATCGCGATTCCGTTCCAATGTGCGACGTCCCAAATGAAATATGGATCCGCCGACCAGGCAAAATCGCGCACCGTGTCGGCGTGGAATCTCCATGTCACCATCCGGTTGTCGGCCGGAGTGAGCTTGCGGTTTGAGAAGTCCGCAATGTGAAAAGTCTCTTCATGAGATTCGGACTCTTTCAGCCTTTCGATCACGCTGTCGGGCAGGACATCTTCGGGGTTCATGAGTTCGCCCGTATGTCCGATGATGAATTTTCTTGGCAGGGTGATGTTCACGTCAAAGGTACCGTAGTCGTCGTAGAATTCGCCGCGGTCCATATACTGGTCGGTATCCCAGCCGTACCTGTCATAGACTGCAACTTGAGGATACCACTGTGCAATATCATAATCCTCACCGACATAGCCGGCACGGTCACTCCCCTTTGGTACTTTTCCGATCCACGTGATGTAGAAAGTCACTGCCGAATTGCTTACAAGTGGACTCGGGAGATAGACTTCTGCGAGAGTGTTATCGACATTGAATTTTAGAGGAACTTTCGTCCCGTTTATCAGCAAGGAACACTCGTTCATTGTCATGTCGCCCGTCGTGAGGAGGCCGAACCTCCGCTGCCGCATTGCCTGCTTATATCCGTAACTGCTCCTGTTGAAGAGGTTCCAGTACAGCCTGATGTATATCTTGTGCAGATTGTCCGGAGAGTTGTTCTTGTAGTAAAGTGTTTCACTGCCGATGATCGTGTGAATGCTGTCGAGAAGGGTCGCGTTGATCGTATAGTGAACGTATTGCTGCCAGTACCCGTGATCACCGGTATGACTTCCGGCTGCGTAGGAGACGTTTATAATGAACAACAATGACAGAACGGTAAACAAACGACTCATTATTGGTTCCTTCAGAAAATTACAACGACGAGAAGATTCTAATGCTTCGTGCTTCTCCCAAGGTAGGAAGATGCCAGGAAGGCGGAGGCGATTAAGATCATAAGTATCCCCCAGATAATATTCACGTTGACGTTGAACGACTTAGTGTAGACGGAGGCCGGCCCCAGCAAACCGTAGAGGAGCAGAAGTACTCCGTAGAAGCCCAACAGGCTCCCCAGCGGAATCTTTAAATCGAAGAGATGCTTGCGTCCTTGAGACGATTCCATTTCCGTCCTCCTTTTCTTACCAGAAGATGATATTCAGAGCGACCATCATGACGAGCGATACAACTGCCCAAAATTCAGGCTTCCGGAATAAGGTCGAGCCGGAGTGGGGCCTTGGCGTCAGCCCGTAGACCAGCCCGGCCAGTGCCGACTCCTCTTTCTTTGCGGTGAAGAGGCTGACGACAATTGTGACGACGAAGTCGGTGCACCATGCCCACCATGCCTGGTAGAAGTTTGCCGCCATCTCGCTGGGATAGTGAACAATCCCGGGCCGATAGAGCACGAAGTAATGAAACGCGGCGGCGAGTATCCCGCTCAGCAGTCCGAAGAATCCGCCCCAGGGCGTCGCCTTTTTCCAGAACATGCCCAGAAGAAAGGTGGCAAACAGCGGAGCATTGAAGAATGTGAAGATCAGTTGCATGTAGTCCATGATGGTTCGGGAATGACTGCACGATGTAAGCCGTGCCCACGCTAAAGAGCACTCCGAAGATGGTCGCATATTTGCCCATCTTCAGATAATGCTGGTCGGGCATATTCTTCTTTATATAGCTTCCGTAAATGTCGTAGGTCCAGACGGTGTTGAATGCTGTCACATTCCCTGCCATGCCTGACATGAAGCTGGCAAGAAGCCCCGTAATAGCGAGCCCGAGGATACCGTTGGGCAAATAGTGCGCGAACATCAGGATGAGCGCAGAGTTGTAATCGGGAGTAGCCCCTCCCTGTGCGACAGCTCCCGATGCGATTTTGAACTGAGGCAGCAGAGCCACAGCAAGGAGACCGGGAATCACGACTATTATGGGAACCAGCATCTTAGGAAACGAGGCTACCAGCGGTGTCCGCCTCGCGGCAGCCAGGTCCTCGGATGCCATCGCCCTTTGCACGACGAGGAAGTCTGTGGTCCAATAGCCGAACGAAAGTACGAAACCGAGTCCGAGTACGACTCCGATCCAGTCTACTCCCATCGGGTTGTTTGCGGCAGAACTCATCGGCTGCCAGGCATGCATGAATGAAGCCGGGATACGGCGCACCAGCCCCTCGAAACCGCCGACCGCATGGAGGCCTATGTAAACCACCGGCAAAAGGCCGAGCCATATCAGGAAAAACTGTATCACCTCATTGTAGATGGAGGATGAGAGTCCGCCGAAGAAGACATAGATCAGTACGACAATTGCCGAGAGGAGGATGCTCGATGTTAAAGACCATCCGAGCATGAGCTCGAAGAGGAGAGCCATCGCATACATGCTGATTCCGCTCATGAGGAGGGTCATTATTGCAAAAGAAAGCGCGTTCAACCCGCGGGTCGCTTCGTTGTATCTCAACTTCAGGTATTCCGGCACGCTTCTCACCCTGCTGCTGTAATAAAACGGCATCATGAAGATGCCGAGGAATATCATTGCCGGAATGGCGCCGATCCAGTAGAAGTGGACGGTCAGGATCCCGTATTTTGCCGAGTTGGCAACCATGCCGATGACCTCCAACGCGCCGAGGTTGGCGGACAAAAATGCCAAACTTGTTATCCAGCTCGGAAGAGATCGCCCCGAGAGAAAAAAATCTTCGCTCGTCTTCATGTATTTCTTCAAGGCATAGCCAACGACAATAGTTATTATGACATAGGCAGCCAAAATCGTGTAATCGATAAAATTCATCGAGATGACCGGCGTCATATTACCTCCAGTGTGTTGGAAAGAGTGTCTGCGGGGTTTCTATGAGTGCGAGCGCAACCTCGTCATGCGTACTTGTGAAAACGAACGTCATCGATACCTTGCGGAAAACGGATGTATCATTTGCCGTAAATATAATACCTCAAAATAAAGTGTCAAATTCTCGGCGGGCAACTGGATTGGTTTTGAGTACACCGTGAAAGCGTGCTATATTTCAGGGTGAGGCTGTCACTCTACATACTGAAGCGCCACATCGGTCCATTTATCTTCTCGATGATTACAATCACGTTCATCTTCCTTCTGCAATTCCTTATGCAGTCGATGGACCAGATTGTGGGCAAGGGGCTCAGCTTGGGGGTGATAGTCCAGCTTATCGTATTCAATCTGGCATGGATTATCGTGCTTGCCGTTCCGATGTCTGTGTTGGTGGCAGTGCTCATGGCTTTCGGGGGGCTGTCTTCATACAATGAGGTAACGGCGATAAAAGGTTCAGGGATCAGCCTGATAAGAATGATGCTTCCGGTTCTTGTAGCATCAGTCGGGGTCTTCTACCTTCTCGTTCTTTTCGATAACGATGTCCTTCCCGATGCCAATCACAGAGCCAAGACGATAATGATAGACATACGCCGAAAGAAGCCGACATTCACATTAGAGCCCGGACAATTTTCTCAGGAGATCCAGGGCCATGCCATCCTTGTCAGGAAGACCGTGCCGAACTCAACCGAACTGTATGGGGTGACAATCTTCGACTTTTCGGATCCGCAGAAGCTCACGACCATTACAGCCGAACGAGGAAAGGTCGGATTCTCGCGTGACATGAAACACTTGGTAATGCTTCTTTACGACGGCGAAGTGGATCAATACAACAACAGCCAGCCAAGCGTCTACCAGAGGATGAGGTTTAAACACCAGCAGATCATCCTCAGTGCGGAGGGGTTCTCGTTTGAGGAGTCATCCCAAAGCGCTTTCTCGCGAGGCGACCGGGAGCTGAGCGCAGACTCGATGAGAAACATCGTAAAGAACCTTTTGAAAACGGAGAAGATTTTTCAGACTCAATTGAACGGTTACATGAACAACAATGTGAGGAACCTCATTTCACCGTCTCCTAACCGTTTCTTGATTTCTGCGACCGGTGACTCGACACGAATTTTCGAACAGGCGAGCGCCAATGTTTCATCCGCTCTGGGAATCGCAAAGGGGATACTTGCGAGCATGAATACCACTGAGCGCGAGATATACGCTTACCGTGTAGAGATCGAAAAGAAGTACTCAATTCCATTCGCAGCGATAGTTTTCGTGTTCCTGGGCGCTCCGTTAGGAATGATGGCGCGGCGCGGTAATTTCGGAGTATCGGCGGGTTTAAGCCTCTTCTTTTTCCTTATTTATTGGGCTTTCCTCATTGCCGGCGAGAAACTGGCGGACCGGGAGCTGTTGAGCCCGTTCATGGCCATGT
This sequence comes from Bacteroidota bacterium, assembly GCA_021796055.1. The sequence goes on along the minus strand of JAJYOS010000034.1, from coordinate 8,400 downwards.
GGCTCGCAAATATCGTCCTTGGTGGATTGGGACTCATTCTGACATATAAGACTTCCAAAGAGGCGGTAATCATAGAGTGGGGTAATTTCATGAGATTATTGCCAAAACGGTGGATATCCGAAGAGACCAGGGACGAAATATCGAGGCGGGAACGCTGAAGAAGCTCGATCTTTACATAATTAAACAGTTTGTAAGCGCAATTTTATTTGCGCTCCTGGTGTTTGCCGCCATCTTCATTCTCGTGGACATCATGGAGCACCTCAGCGACTTTCTTGATCACGGCGTGGGCCTCTTTCTGATTGCCAGGTACTACCTGGTTTTCACACCCGAGATACTGAAGCTTATTACTCCGGTTGCCGTGCTCCTTGCCAGTCTTTTTACAGCCGGAAGAATGTCCAATCAAAACGAGATAATAATCGTAAAATCCTCAGGTATAAACATTTACAGGCTGCTTCTGCCTTTTTTGCTGGTGTCTACGGTCATCTGTGGAGTCATGATCTACTTCAACGAGTGGATTGTGCCGATGGCGAATCATGAAAAATTCAGGATTGAAAAAGTGTATCTGCAGGAGCACCGTGAGGGATGGTGGAAGTATAACATTTTCATGCTTGACGGGCCTGATCGTGTCGTCTCTATCGGTTACTTCGACGACGTTACGAACACGGCGGTGAAAGTGTCGGTCCAGGACTTCGCGGATACGAATCGGACTTATCTGGTCAAGAGATATGATGCCCAGTCGATGACGTACCACCCGAAAGAACATGTATGGGTCCTTAAAGACGTCATCGAGAGGACCTTCGACGGCCCTAACCAGTCATACAAGGTCCTGCCTTCTCTCACGCTGAAAGAGATTACATTCAAGCCAGCAGACCTCGCGCAGAAGGAGCTCAACCCGAACGACATGAACTTCGATCAGCTCAAGCGGTTTATCGAGTTGCAGAAGAAGAGCGGAAATGATGTTGCCCGCTACGAGGTGGATTATTATTCCAAGGTTTCATTCCCTTTTGCTACCATCATAGTCGTTCTCTTCGGTGTACCTCTCTCGGCGCGCAAGAAAAGGAGCGGGCTTGCGCTTGAATTCGGGATTAGTATTCTGATTGCATTCATTTACCTGCTTGTCATCAAGATAAGCCAGGTTGTCGGCTATGATGGAATTGTCGATCCGTTACTGACAGCGTGGCTTGCAAACATCGTCTTTTTTGCCGCAGCATTGTACAATACAGCTAAGGTAGCACGATAAAAATCTCAGGCCCTGATGGGTGGGGATATTCGCTCTGTAGTGATTGGCACGAGCCGACCGGATGAGAGGGAGATGTTCTTCATTTCTGTGAGGGATTTTGGAGCGGAGAGCCTCCGGGATTAGGAACGTACCGAAACCCGAAAATAAGCTAGTGGTACTACGGCAGCCCTTCTTACCCTAATGCGATAGTAAATTTATGGTACCCATGATAAAATAGCAAGCTTTAGAAAACTAAATTTTATCGACCACGAGGTGGCCCGCTTTTGAGAAATGACCAATGGCCGCATCCGCCAAAGGCCAATGCAGCTTCTCATCGAGCGATGAGTCCACGCTTCTCGCCGTGGACTTGTCGGAAATCCGGGATCAAGAAAGTTCAATATCCCTCAGCATCGCCCGGCCCGCGTGGGTCCGCAACACCTTCATAACCTTCGGGGGTCACAAGAATTGCCTGTACCTCGCCTATCGCCTCTCTGGGGACCAGCTTATATCCACGCGAGATCATGCTCTGCCTGACATCGTACACGAGTGCCCCCGGTTCATAGTAAACTACATCCGGCACCCACTGTTGATGAATTCTCGGTGCCATCTCGGCGCGGGCAAGCGGCATGTGGAAGTCTATTATGTTCAGCATTACCTCCAAAACGGCATTGATGATCGTAGTCCCTCCCGGCGATCCGAGTATCAAGTAAGGCTTGCCGTCCCTGAGGACCATCGTCGGCGTCATTGAACTGAGCATCCTCTTGCCAGGCTCTATCGAGTTTGCCTCGGCGCCGATAGCTCCGAACTGGTTCGGGGTTCCCGGCTTCGCACTGAAGTCGTCCATTTCGTTGTTGAGGAAAAACCCGGCACCATCCACTACTTCCATCGACCCGAAATAGCTGTTCAGCGTGGTCGTTACGCTGACTGCATTGCCTTCTTTGTCGATAATCGAGTAGTGTGTCGTATGCGTTCCCTCGTGCGGAGGATGAATAAGCTCCGGGTAAATATCGATGCTCGGTGTGGCGCTGAAGGGGTCGATTTCCCTTGCGATCGTGTCCGCGTATGCCTTGGAAAGAAGCCGCTTCAGTGGGACAGAAACGAATGAGACATCACCGAGGTACTTGTCGCGGTCTGCGAACGCATGTCTCATCGCCTCGATTTCGTAATGCAGAGTCTGCGAAGCGCCGTAGCCGTATCTCTGAAGATTGAAGTGTTCGAGAATGTTCAACATCTCTGCGAGACAGACTCCGCCCGAGCTTGATGGCGGCATGCTCATCACTTCGTAACCATGATATGATACCATTAGCGGCTCTTTCACTATGGCGTGGTAATCCTCTACATCTTCTGCAGTGATTACACCGCCGGTAGCCTGATCCTGTTTTGCGATCAACCCCGGAATTTCGCCTTTATAAAATCCGTCCCGCCCTTCGTCTGCAATCTTAACGAGTACATTTGCGAGATCCTTCTGAACAAGCCTCTCCCCCTTGCTGTACAATTTACCGTTCCTGGAGAAGTATTTCATGGTAGAAGGAAATTTCCCGAACTCTTTCTGCGCATGGTGAAATACCTCCTGGAGGTGTTCATCGACTATGAATCCATTTTCGGCGAGCTCAATAGCCGGTTCCATCACTTTAGGTAGCGGGAGTCTCCCGAACCTTTTTTGTGCCGTCAGAAGGCCGTCAACATTTCCCGGCACGCCGACCGAGAGCCCTCCGAGGAGACTCTTTCCGGGGATGACATTGCCGGCTTTATCGAGATACATGTTCCGGGATGCAGCTGCAGGCGCAGTTTCCCTCGCGTCTATGGCGTAGTTCTTCCCATCTTTGAGATGAATTATGTAATAGCCCCCGCCGCCCAGGTTGCCTGCCTGAGGGTACACTACGGCAAGCGTGAATCCGACTGCCACAGCGGCATCGACCGCATTACCGCCTTCCTTCAATATCTTCACGCCGACTGCGGTGGCTATCGAATCCGAAGTCGACACCATTCCGTGAGTTCCGAACGCCGGCTTCAATACAGAAATTTGTGAGAAGGAAGTCCCGACGGAGAGAATTAGTATCAGTGAGGCTTTGGCAAATGCTCGCATGGTGGTCCTTTCATTTCATCAAAGTGCAATAATATAGCGAATTGCTTTTGCATGAAAAACAATCGGACGATCAGCTGGCTTTCAGTCGGATTAAGAGGCCTCTTCGGATTAATTGCCGCAGCGAATGGTGTTTTTCGACGCCGCATTTTTGGGGCTGCCCGCGGCTCCTGCAACTGACCGAAAATAGAGGCGCTGAAGTTTAATCGCCCCCTTTTCGCAGGAACTCCTCCGCTTTTCGCACGTCTTCTTCGGATCCGATGAAGAGAGGGGTTTTCTGGTGCAGAGAAGAAGGCACAAGATCGAGAATTCTTCTCGATCCGTCGCTTGCTCTGCCGCCTGCGTGTTCAATGATGAAAGCGAGGGGAGAAGCCTCGTACAAGATTCGTAATTTGCCGTAAGGGTGCGTGGCGTCTGATGGATACATGAATATACCGCCGTAGAGCAGATTCCGATGGAAGTCTGCTACCAATGAGCCGATGTAACGGGAGCTATATGGACGTCCGGTCGGCTCATCGTCGCCCTTGAGAAACTCGATGTAGTTTCGCATCCCTTCATTCCATTTCGAGGAATTTCCCTCGTTAACGCTGTATATCCTTCCCTGCCTTGGTGTGCGCATGTTTTCGTGAGAGAGGAGGAATTCTCCGACGGATGGATCGAGAGTGAAGCCATGCACACCGTTGCCGGTGCAATAAACGAAAATGGTACTGGAACCATAAATGGTGTAAGCGGCAGCAACCTGCTTGTATCCCGGCTGGAGGCAATCTTGAAGAGTCCCCGGCCCCGCAGGTGTAACACGCCGGTAAATCCCGAAAATACTTCCGATTGAAACATTTGCATCTATGTTGGATGAGCCGTCAAGCGGGTCGTAAACGAGGACGTATTTGCCGACCGGATAATTCGGAGGAATTGCGAGCAGTCCCTCGTTTTCTTCGGACGCCATCGCGCAGAGGTGTCCCCCGCGCTGCATCGCCTTGTAGATCGTCTCGTCGGCGAACTCATCGAGCTTCCTGACCTTATCGCCGCTGGAGTTTTCTTTTTGAGTTGTACCCAGGATGTCAAGCAATCCCGCCTTGCTTACTTCCCGCCATATGAGTTTCACAGCGATCGCAAGGTTGCTCAACAGTCCGCTGAAGTCCCCGGTAGCTCCAGGATGAGCGCGCTCGCCTTCTTCGATGTGATGTCCAAGAGTCATTAGCTGGATCGTGTCCGACATGATACCTCCGTTAATTCTGTTAGCGCGGTAATCAGTTTATGCTGCCGGGCCGGGATCTACCGGCGCGGCAGAGAGACAACGGGCCGCATCGGATGCGGCGATATGTTAACTGCCCAGTGTTTCGGCGCTCTGGCGCTTTCTTGCCAGTCGCTCTTGATCCTTGTACTGAAGTTGATAAAGTCTGTAATAGATTCCACCCTGTGCAATGAGCTGCTGGTGAGTACCCTGCTCGCGTATTTCGCCTTTGTGAAGGACTATGATCTTGGAGGCATGCTGTATCGTTGACAGTCTGTGGGCTATCACTATGCTGGTCCGCCCCTTCAGCAGATTCAATGTGGCCTCCTGGATCATCTCCTCCGTCTCAGTGTCGATGTTCGCCGTGGCCTCGTCAAGTATAAGGATACTTGGATCATATGCGAGCGCACGGGCGAACGATATCAGCTGCTTCTGACCGACAGAAAGTGCGGCACCTCGCTCTTTCACGTCCTCGTCGTACAGGTTGGGCAGACGGTCGATAAACTCGCTGGCCCCGACGAGCTTTGCGGCCTCCCGGACTTTCTCAATCTGGATGTTCTCATCCCCGAGCGAAATATTGTAATGGACGCTTCCTGAGAACAGGAAGACATCCTGCATCACGATTGCAATGCTCTTCCTCAATTGAGCGCCGGACAGGTCCTTTACGTTTATTCCGTCAATAAACACCCCGCCCTTGTTCACGTCGTAGAACCTCATCAGGAGATTCACGATCGAAGTCTTGCCCGCACCGGTTGCCCCGACTATCGCAATCGTCTCGCCCGGATTGCCGGTGAACGATACGTCCTTCAACACATAGTTCTCATCGTCGTAAGCGAACCAGACATTCCTGAAATCAATCTTACCCTTGACCTGTTTGATGTCTACCGGTGATTTCGTTTCGGGCACCACCGTCTTGTCGTCTATTACTCTGAATATCCTCTCCGACGAAGCCATCGCGGTCTGAAGGATGTTATATTTTTCAGATAAATCTCTGATCGGCGTGAAGAATTGTTCGGTATACTGGAGGAACGCGATAAGGATGCCGAGTGAAATGCCGCCGTGCAGTCGAACGAATTCCTCCGGTACCAGATGGCTTCCGCCGAACCATATGATCAGGCCGATTGCGATGGCGCTCGTCAACTCTACTGCCGGATAAAAGAGAGCATAATAGAAGACCGACTTGATGTTTGCGTCCTGGAGTTTTCCGTTAACTTCGTCGAAATTTCTGAACGCCTTCCCCTCGCGATTGTATAGCTGGTCCACTATAACGCCTGAAATGTGCTCCTGCAGGAATGCGTTAATGCGTGCAATCAAAACGCGAATTTGACGGTAGGAGGAGCGGACCTTCTTCCTGAAAAGCAATGTAATATACACGAGAATCGGCAGGACAGTGAGCGTGACGAAAGCCAGCTTGGCGCTCAGGCTGAACATGAACGAGAGGATCCAGATGATCGTAAAGATGTCTCCGAAGGCCATGACTATGCCCGACGAGAAGAGGTCGTTAAGGGCCTCCACATCGTTGGTTACCCTCGTCACCAGCCTGCCGACGGGATTCTTGTCGAAGTATTTCACGCCAAGTTTCTGCAGGTGGCCGAATATCTGCATCCGCACGTCGAATATTGTTTTTTGCCCGATCCACTGCGTCAGATAACTTGAGCCGTACCTGAGAAATGCCTGCACGCTTATGACGCCGAACAGGATGAGGATGATGTTGAAGAGCCCGGCAGTATTTCCCTTCTCTATGTAGCTGTCGATTGCGATCTTGGTGAGGTAAGGACGAAGCGGTCCCATCCCGGCATATATGATGGTGATAAGTACCGCAAATATCACCTGGAGCCAGTACGGTTTTAGGTAATGCAGAAGCCTGCGCATCAGCCTCGCATCATATGCCTTACCTAATATTTCTTCTTCGTGTATGTCTGCTGCCATCTTAGCTTACGATGTTAGTCGGTGTCTTCTTCGAATAGGCGATTATGTTATCGACGGTTGTCGTCAGGATTCTCTCGACCGCCTCCACACTGTCGAAAGCGATGTGCGGCGTGATTATTACATTTTCCCTGTTCATCAGAATGTTCTTCTCCAGCACTGCCTTCAGATGGACGATGGACACGTTACGGGTCAGCATCTGGTTCTCCTCTTTCACGAGGTCTTCGCCTTCAAAGACGTCCAGGCCGGCGCCTCCGAATATTCCGGTTTCAAGCGCGTGATGCAATGCCTCGGGATCGATAATACTAGCGCGCGCAGTGTTGATGAACAAGGCCCCTCGCTTCACGCTTTTGATGTTTTCCATGTTAATCAGATGATGCGTTGCCTTGTTGTAAGGACAATGCAGCGTGATGATATCAGAATTCCTCAGCAGGCTGTCGAGCGAGGTGTAAGTGAATCCCATGACCTCGGCGAGGAAATGATTCTGATGCATGTCATGGGCGAGTACGTTCATCCCGAATCCCTTAGCGATCTTTATGACATGCGAACCGATCGACCCTGCACCGATTACGCCGAGAGTTTTCCCCTTTATATCCCAGCCTTCCAGACCGTCGGGCGAGAAATTGTTCCTCACGGTTCGCACGTAGGCTTTGTGTATGTTCCTCGACAGTGCAAGAATCAATCCAAAAGTGTGTTCGGCTACCGTATTTTCGCCGTAAAAAGGGACGTTGCTGACCGTTATCTTCCTCTCTGAGGCAAATTTCAAATCGATGTGGTTAAAGCCCGTGCTGCGCGTCGCAATGCATTTGAGCTTCTTCAGCCTTGACAGGTTCGTCTTATCCAGCGCGGAGTAAATGAACACCGAAACAATGTCCGCATCCGCCGCCGTCTTTAGATTCTCTTTCGTGAGAGGCTCACTGAAGAAATTGACTTTGAAATTGCCCTTGAGATTCTTGTTTACGAATCTCTTATCTGCTTTCGTAATCTCATAGAAATTTACGTTCATCATGGAGGATTACATCCTTTGCAGTTCTTCTTCAAGGAGCTGCCTGTTATAAAGGTCGGCATAAATCCCGCCTTTCAGAACCAGCTCGTCGTGTGTTCCGATTTCGGTAATCTCACCATCGTCGAGTACGATTATTGAGTCCGCGTTCTTAACCGTAGAAATCCGGTGACTGATTATTATGCTCGTGCGCTCCTTCATGACTTCTCTCAGCCCGCGGAGTATCTCCTCTTCGGTGTAGGTGTCGACAGCGGACAGCGCTTCATCGAGGATGAGGATTTTCGGCTTTCGTATGATTGCCCGCGCGATCCCCACCCGCTGTTTCTGACCGCCGGAAAGGGTTATACCGCGCTCTCCGACCATTGTATCGAAACCCCGCGGGAAGGACTCGACATCCTTCTTGATCTGGGATATGTTCGCGGCCCACTCGATTTCTTCCGGTCGGGCAATCTCTACTCCAAATGCAATGTTGTTCGAGATTGTGTCCGAGAACAGAAAAGTCTCCTGCTGGACATAGCCGATGCTACGCCTGAGAAAGTCGATTGGGATTTTCCTGATCGGGTGTCCGTCGATCATGATTTCGCCCGACGTACAGTCGAAGAGTCTCGGAATCAGGTTAACGACGGTAGATTTCCCCGTACCTGTCCTGCCTACGATTGCCAGCGTCATCCCTTTTTCAATCTCCAGGTTTATGTTCCGCAGGGCGCAGTCCTCCTTCGATGGAAATCTGAAGGAGACGTTGCGGAAGGAAATCCTTCCTGCAAGCTCACGGATCGTAGGATCGGTTTCTTCGTCGTCTTTTATCTCCGGAACGGTTTCGATAATTTTGTTGAGTCTTCCCATTGATGCCGCACCGCGCTGGAAGATGTTTACGACCCACCCGAAGGCAATGAGTGGCCAGGTCAGCATCCCGAGATATATCAGGAATGAGACCATCG
>JAJYOS010000588.1 GCA_021796055.1 Bacteroidota bacterium | reverse complement strand
CAGTCAAAGCCGAATCCCCCTTGCGTCGAGGGGCATCGAATCTACCCCTTCCCGACTCCCAGTCGTGGGGTTCGCCCCTGGCGAATTATTACTCCTGTTTCTATTTCCCCCAGCGGGGGATATAATTTTACTCTAGCCGTATATACCTGTATTTTCCCGTGAAGTTTCAGAACCATTCGAATAGAATGTGTGATATTTGTTTCAGTCAGAAGTGTTTCGCAATCCGGAGCATCGCTTCGGGGAAGGAGCGTATTTAAATGGTCGTAATTTTCGAAGAAGAGGCCACGGAAAACCAAATCGAGAACGTCATCAAGGTCCTCAATGAATTTGGCTTCGATGTTCACAGGTCGACCGGCGTATCGAGAACGATATTAGGCGCTATAGGCGTAAAACCAGATTTTGATCACCGGCAGATCCAGGTGTTGCCGGGAGTCGACGAGGTCTACAGGGTAACCGAACCTTATAAGCTTGCAAACAGATCGTTCAAACCTGAAGGAACCGTCATCGATATCAAGGGAGTCAAGATCGGCGGTAAGGAGGTTGTGGTCATGGCGGGCCCTTGTGCGGTAGAGAACGAGAAACAGCTCCTGGCGATAGCGGAGCACGTGTCACAAAACGGTGCGAAGATACTTCGCGGCGGCGCCTTCAAACCACGCACGTCACCCTATTCGTTCCAGGGTATGGGTGAAGAAGGGTTGAAACTTCTCCGCAAGGCGGGAGATGAGTTCGGACTCGTTGTGATAACTGAGGTAATGGACAGAAGTCAGATAGAAGTTGTGGCCGAGTACGCCGACATACTTCAGGTAGGAGCGCGGAACATGCAGAACTTCACACTTCTGAAAGATCTCGGCAAAATCTCGAAGCCGGTCATGCTCAAACGCGGTCTTGCGGCAACAGTCGAAGAATGGCTGATGGCGGCCGAATACATCCTTGCCGGCGGCAACAGGGAAGTAATGCTTTGCGAGCGAGGGATTCGCACTTTCGAGAATTCGACACGCAACACTCTCGACATCAATGCGATACCTGTCGTCCACAAGAAAAGTCACCTCCCCGTCATTGTCGATCCGTCTCATGCGACCGGCCTTCGCGAGAAAGTGGTGCCGGTTGCCCGTGCGGCCGTGGCCGTCGGCGCGGACGGAGTAATGGTCGAAGTGCACAACGATCCCGGCAAAGCGCTTTCCGACGGACCGCAGTCGCTTTTTCCTGAACAGTTCACCCAGATGATGAAAGAGATCAGACTGATCGCGGATGCGATCGGAAGAGAGATTCCGGGATGAGGCTTGAAACAGTTTCAGAAACGAGGTGACTATGTGTGAGCCTGCGCCGATGTTTCCGCGATCGGTCTTCGATCGTTCCGGTGAGGAGCTTCCCCCTTTCATGGGGGATAGGATTGAGATGAGGGGTGCATTCAGTACCTTGTGGAATGGGAGTGATTGATTTTGCCTGGAGGTGAGAATCCGTCGTCACGCCGGATCGGAATAATCGGATGCGGGCTCATCGGGGGTTCCATCGCGCTTTCTCTTTCGAAGGCCGGGAATGCCGTTTTTGTTGCCGACAAACCGCAAAACGAGAAGAAGATCAAGAAACAGATACCCGAAGCGTCCTTCAGCAAAACGCTCGCCGGGCTCAGCGCAGAGAAGCCGGAAGTAGTTTTTATTTGCGTACCGTCATCCGAGGTCGCCAACGTCATTCGCGAAGTAGCGCCGCTCGTGAATCCCGGTACGATTATAACTGACGTGGCCGGCATCAAGCAGCCTGTAATGGATGCCGCTGCGGCGGTCGTACCGGGCAATGTCTTCTTCGTCGGAGGTCACCCGATGGCCGGATCGGAAAAATCAGGAATCGACGCCGCGCAGCCGTTTCTCTTCCAGAACGCAGTGTATGTGCTCACGCCTCTGAAGAAGTACCCCCGGGAATCGATCAGGCCGTTGCTCGAAAGTGTGGAGCAGCTCGGAGCGAGGATACTTGTCATGGAAGCTTCGCAACACGACAGGATAGCGGCGGCGACAAGTCATCTGCCTCAGTTACTTGCCGTTGAATTGGTTAACCTGCTCGGCGAGCTTTCTTCGAAAGACGAGCACTTCAATACGCTCGCGGCCGGCGGGTTCAGGGATATGACAAGAATCGCATCGAGTGAATACACGGTGTGGGATGAGGTCATAAAAGCAAACCGTGATAACATCGATTCGATGTTGAACTCGCTGATCTCCCGGCTTTCCTTTCTCGCCGTTGCGCTCAAAGAAGGAAAGGATTCCGAGATTGCCCGCGAGTTCGAACAAGCCAGGCTTGCCCGGGCCGGAATTCGAAAGAGCGGCAAAGGATTCCTCCATCCGCTTTACGACCTCTATGTGGTGGTGGAAGACAAGGTCGGAGTTCTGAGAGAAATTACTTCTTCACTTGCGGACGCGGGGGTCAACATAAAGGACATCGAGCTCCTCAAGGTCAGGGAAGGGAGCGGCGGAATGTTCAGGCTGTCCTTCGACACCCAGGAGACTCAGGATCGCGCGTCTACAATCCTGGAACAGCACAAGTTTCAAATCCTCCGCAAAGAATACGAAGGTTAACTACTCATCCTCTTCTTCCTGGACTTTTGCTTCCCCGCCGCCGGCTTCGCTCACCTTTAGCTTGATTCCCTCCAGCGTGGTCCTGAATAACGACCCCTCATCGCTCGAGAAGATCCTGCGGAAATCCTCCGGCTCAAAGAATTCGGAGAACCGCTCGGCATATTCGTTCAGTTTCTTGACATAGTATTGCGCATTGTAATCCTGCGGATTCTCTTCCCGATCGTCATATAGCACAGCATTCATGAAAGTCCGCGGGTTGGGATCGCTCCCGATTATGTAATAAGACACCCTGTCGCCCGCCCTGAGAGTGATTCCGGCGTTAATAGCGGCCTCGAATGTCGCAGTGCGGTTTCTGCGGTTCGCTCCCACCGCGGCCAGGTATTCATCGATCGTCTCGCGGACGGCTTCTGTTCTGATCATCTTCTCCAGCGGTAATTCACGATCGAGAATTTTTCTTATGTAGTCGACAAAGAGGTTGTGCAGTCCTTCAATATCCTCACGAAGCATCATTGCTATCGACTCGTGGATGTATTCCCTGGCAAAGCGCTCCATGCTCCGCGATATCAGCGCCGATCCGCGGATCTTTATCCTTCCGTCGTATCCCAATAGGGCGTAATTCTTTTTTTTATAGCTCAGCATCTTCGCATATCTGCCGTCCAGCGAGAGGTTTATGCCGGCAGGGAGCAAACGTGCAAGCCTGGCGACAAATTTCATCTCCTTTTCTTCTCCCCGGGAATCGGCGGGAGGAACGAAGTAAAGGCCGTCCGTGTCGACTTCCAGGAGAGTACCGTGCTGATTGTTTATCTCCCCGATCATCTGCCGGAGGATCTTCTGCCCGGTCTCGGTCACAACATCCGCCGATGCGTAGTCGTTGAAGATCCCGCGGGAATAACCGAGATAGCCGTAGAACGAGTTGATTAGAATCTTAAGAGATGATTGCACCGCATCGAGCCTGGATTTCTTTACCGGCTCGGATTCCTCTTTCATCTCTTTCTTCGTGGACAATCTCAGCTTCGTCAGGTGTTTGAGAGACTTCTGAAACACCCCGAGGTCGTCGGTCGGAGGTGAGACGTTGTACGTGAGCATGATCGAAGGGTACAGCGATTCGACGTCTGCGTGAATTATCGGACCTGCCACACCGCGGAGGAAAACGTCCGTGTACCCGCCTGAAGTCTGTCTGCCCGTCTGGGGGCGCGGTATGGAGTGCTTCCTGCGCAGGTACTCTCTCACGAAAAGCGATTCGATCTTCGTCGCTGCCCCGCGAGGGATCTGGCCGTAGTTGTACGGAAGCATTTGAGCAAGATAAAAGTTTGTCTGGGACAGGTGCTCGGCGAGGAGTCTGGTTTCCCTCACGTCATCGAGCGCGTACCGAACCAGCTGATCCGGATTATTCAGCCACGTCTCGGATATCCTGGAGCCGTCGATATAGACCCTGTCAGGCGAGGCAAAACCGAAAGACCTGGCCACGTTCTTGAGTCCGTAGCTTTCAAGCTCCCTTC
>JAJYOS010000587.1 GCA_021796055.1 Bacteroidota bacterium | reverse complement strand
GTCGGCATCGGCGTATGGGCCGGGCATGGAGGGAGATTCTGATAAAAAATATTTCAGGCTAAAAGCTGCGCTTTATATCTAAAATTTCATTATCAAAACATAAGCAGCGCCCGTGTCCTTTTCAACAACCTGCATCCTTAGCTGCTTAACCGACTTCGCCTCACCCGGGAAAAAGATAATGCCATATGCCAGAGTGTTAGGCTCAATCCGAGGATTACCCAATGAAAGACTGAAAGCCTGTAAAAGACCTTTGCAGTATCCTGCTGCGCCTCGCCTTTGAATAGCGCCTTGAATAATCTGCCCTCAAATATCAGCACAAGGACATAGAATAACCATACAATAGTCATCAGGGTAGGACCGATTCCTGAGGGTTTAAACATAATATTCCATTTGCCTGTGTTACGCAGTAACAAGACGCCTGTAATTCCTACAACAACCACAGAGGTCTTTGCTATCTTTGCAAATCTGTGTTCAACGCCCTGAAAGAAAAGAACCTCCCCGACCGCATCACTACCGTCTTTGCGGGACAGGATAAGGAAGCTACCGCACGAGCAAGGAGCTACTTCACGGACCAACCGCCGTCATCGCCTTCTTTTGCGTTGATGAAAGACGGCAAACTTGTGAAGATGATCCACAGGAGTGACATCGAAGGTCGGGCACCCGAGGCAGTGGCGGGATTGCTCAGAGAGACTTTCGAGAAATATCTCTAGCAAAGCTTCGCCTCAGACCACCGAGACAGGCAGCTGGCGTCATAGGACGCTGCTGAAAAGAACGGCAACGATCGGTATCAGGACTGATTGATATATGGTCGTTGTCGATTTTCTTTTCTAGTCACGTTGTTTAAGAACTCAATCCTTCCATCTTGTCATTCCCACCCAGCATTGCGGGGCAGACCCCGGTGGGAATTCGCCAGTTCATTATGAAACCACGGATACCCGCGTGCGCGGGAATGACAATCGGGAATAGTTCTCAATAGCCCTTCATGTATTCAGGATAGCACCCAATTCACTTCGGCTCTATCTCATCGACCGCCTCGACATCAACTTCAGCCTTCCGACTCTGCTTGAGTCCGAAGAACCTGATATACAGGTAGAGATTCGCTGCCATTATTGCGCCGTAGGCAAAAAATGGAATCTCGAAGAAGGCGGTATCCATAAGGTAGCCGCCGAGGCCCGTCCCGGTAGAAGAGGCAGCAAGTCTCGCCACCTGGTTTATGCCGAGCGCCCTTCCCATCTCATCTTCGTCGACGCGCTTTGTCAACTCCGACTGCTGTATTGGAAGCGCTGCGACCCTCAGTGCTGGACCTATGATGTAAATGAGGACGGACAGGGGCAGTAGCCGGATAACGGGGAAAATCACGAACAGGACCGTACCGAGCCCTCTTGTGAACACTATACTCTTAACAAAGCCGAAATATCTCTCGAGTAGGGGCGCTCCCAAAATGGCAAACGAACCTAAGATGCCGCTCGCGAAGGCGTATTCCGACATTTGAGATTTCGGGACATTGTAGACGAGGACAAAAAACGGGATCAGGAACGGGACGACAAGCCCTTGCGAGAAGCCGTTGAGCATTCCGGTCAGAGTGAATTTCCCTATCGTCGTTTTCGTCTTGAGCCTGCCGATTCTCCCTTTGGCGTCCGCGACTTTGAGGTACCACAGTCCCGGGACCCCGACGGCAGAGATGATCGCGGAGGCCAGGAATATTTCGCGGATATCGAACGCCTTTGAGAGGAGTGCTCCCAGGGCGGCGGTAACACCCGAGAGAAAGGTGAAAAAGGAAAAGTATTTTGTCCTCTGCTCGTTTGGTGCCAGACCTGCCAGGACCGTGCTTTGGATCGGCTGAACCGCGCCTCCGATGCCGCCGCCGGCGAGCGAGCCGGTCGCTGAATAACCTCCCACCATTGCAGCCGGGACGATCATCCAGAGGCTCGTCGACATGTATACCATTATGGCACTTATCGGCAACAAGGCACTGGCGATAATCAAAGTGCCGCGCTTCCCCCACACGTCTGTTGTGACACCGGACAGGTACCCGAGAGCGGCAGTCGCCACGGTCGCCGATACGTAAATCAGCCCGATGACGAACGCGCCGTAGTGTAGCCGAGTAAGTATGTAGTACGGGAACGCGACGTTTATCATCCCCGCCGCGACACTGCGTGTGACTCTCGACGCAGCAATGAGAAGGATGCCGTTTCGTTTGTTTTCTTGATCTTGTACTTCGCTATGCATTCAGGGGCTCTGAGGTAAGTATGGAGCCGGCCCAGCGAGCCGGCTCCGGCAGCAATTTACATTATATCCGTTTGAATCTTGCCTGGAAGAATCTGAGGTGCTTGGGCTCGTAGACCATCCTGAGGCCTTTTACTTTTGTCCGGTTCTCGTAGACTTCGAGGATTGATTCCGCCGTGACGTCCATGTGGGCCTGCGTATAAACACGCCTCGGTATGGTCACGCGAACCAGCTCGAGCTTCGGATGGCGATTCTCGCCGGTCTTGGAATCGCGTCCCGCCGAGACTATTCCGCGCTCCATTGTCCGGACTCCGGAATCGACGTAGATTTCCGCCGACAATGTCTGCGCCGGAAATTTATCCTGCGGGATGTGTTCCAGAATCTTCTTTGCATCGAGAAACACCGCATGTCCGCCGATCGGCTTCACTATGGGTACTTCCCAGTCTATTAGTTTTTGGCCGAGGTACTCGACCTGCCCGATGCGCGAACGGATATAGTCTTCCTTGGTCATCTCTTCCATGCCTCTGGCCATCGCCTCCATGTCGCGGCCTGCCAACCCGCCGTATGTGTGGAGACCCTCGAACACGACGACCATGTTCCGTGCTTCGTCAAAAACGTCTTTATCGTTTATCGCCAGGAACCCGCCGATGTTAACGAGCAGGTCTTTCTTTCCGCTCATCGTCGCGCCATCGGTGTAAGAGCACATCTCTTTCAGGATCGCCGCGATCGATTTTTTCTCGTAACCCTTCTCGCGCAGCTTCACGAAATAAGCGTTCTCGACTGCGCGCGTCGCATCGAGTATCACCTTGATACCATGTTTGCTCGTGAGCTTGCGGATCGCCTTCACATTTTCCATCGAGATCGGCTGTCCACCCGCCATGTTCACCGTGGCGGCGACGCTTATATATGGAATCTTCTTCGCGCCGACTTTCTTTATCAGGTCCTCCAGCTTCTGGAGATCGACGTTCCCTTTGAAGGGGTAAACCGATTCCGGGTCGTGCGCCTCGTCGATTATGACATCGACGAACGTTCCCCCCGCCCGTTCCTGGTGCTCGCGCGTAGTTGTGAAGTACATATTACCGGGTATGAAATCGCCCGGCTTGATCAGGATCTGGGAGATGATGTGTTCGGCGCCTCGCCCCTGGTGAGTCGGGACCAGATACTTGTAGCCGTAATACTTCTGCATGTTCGATTCGAGGTAGTAGAAGTTCTTGCTCCCGGCGTAAGCCTCGTCTCCGAGCATCATGCCGGCCCACTGGTAATCGCTCATCGCGTTTGTGCCGCTGTCTGTGAGGAGGTCGATATAGACATCTTCAGAACGAAGGAGAAACGTGTTGTAACCCGCTTCTTCAACTGCCTTCACCCGATGTTGTCGGGTAGTGGTCTTCAGGGGCTCAACCACCTTGATCTTGAACGGTTCAGCCCAGCTTCGTCTAGTTGGTCTTGGGTATGGCATAGAATACCTTTCTGGTTGGACATTAATTTTAGAAATTTATCCCCCAAAGCGGAGACATTCAATGAGACAAACTCTCCCCGGTAATTCCTTAAAGACTGCATATATCATTAAATTGAGTCGATGAAAGTCAGGTTTCTCGCCATCGAATGGACAATTGCCGGATGAATCCTAAGTACCTCCCGATAATCCGTGATCCGATGAATCATGAGCCTTTGGATCTGCAGGAGACCGCGGAAGGGGTTGTCCTCATCGGCAGAATTGCCGGAACACGGTATCGGGTGCGGGATGGGATTCCCGTTTTTATAGATCCGTCGCGGTTGACGGAATCAAACGAAAAGAGCCGCATTTATTACGACATCCTCGCGCACGCTCATAACAGGCTTCCCATCT
>JAJYOS010000033.1 GCA_021796055.1 Bacteroidota bacterium | reverse complement strand
TGACAAGGCACTGTTGAATCCTTACAAGGCCCCGCTTCTCGCGGGGCTTTTTTTTCGTCAAAAGTTTTTGATTCCTTCCGAAGTTTTTACACGTTGGTACTGCTTTCACTTTCAGGAGGCAGAATTCACCTAACCACCTTTCCTCTATTTTGGGGCAGTTTACCGCTCTTCGATGTATTCCGTGATCTCGATGGCTACATAACTGCCAGCAAATCAACGAGTAAGCAAAGACTGGTTCCGGCACCGATATTGCAGAATTTCTGAACGTCCAGTTTAGAAAACACTTTGCATTTTGAAAAAGAAGGAACCGAAATGGCTGAAGAGAATACAGCCGGGAAGACTGACAAACAGTCAGATCTCCCCGGAACCGTTGCGACAATAGACGGGAATGAGGCTGCTGCTTTCGTCGCGCATAAACTTAACGAGGTTATTGCCATCTATCCCATCACGCCTTCGTCGCCGATGGGAGAGTGGTCGGACGAATGGTCAGCTCAGAACAGACCTAACTTGTGGGGGTCGATACCACTCGTGGCAGAGCTTCAAAGTGAGGGTGGAGCCTCCGGAGCTGTTCATGGAGCGTTGCAGGCAGGAGCGCTTACGACGACGTTCACGGCGTCGCAGGGTCTACTGCTTATGATACCGAACATGTTCAAGATTGCGGGCGAGCTTACATCTACGGTTTTTCATATCGCGGCGCGAACTGTCGCGGCGCACGCGCTTTCCATTTTTGGAGACCACAGCGACGTGATGGCGGCTCGGTCGACTGGTTTCGCGATGCTTTCGTCAAACTCGGTCCAGGAAGTGAATGATTTTGCTCTCATCGCCCAGGCCGCAACGCTCGCGGCTCGCGTCCCGTTCCTTCATTTCTTCGACGGCTTCAGAACTTCTCATGAGGTCCTCAAAATTCAGCAGCTTACCGATGAGCAAATGCGTTCTCTCATGACCGATGAGCTCATCGACCAGCACCGGCAGCGCGCTCTTTCTCCTGATCATCCGGTCCTTCGCGGTTCGGCCCAGAATCCTGATGTGTTCTTTCAGGCTCGTGAGACCGTAAATAAGTTTTATGAGGCTTGCCCTGCAATTGTGCAGTCCGTTATGAATCGGTTCGCGAATGTAACCGGACGTGAGTATAAGCTGTTCCAGTATGTCGGCGCGCAGGACGCGGAGCGTGTCATAATTATAATGGGTTCCGGCGCCGAAGCAGTTCACGAAACCGTCGAGTATCTCACGTCAAAAGGAGAGAAGGTCGGGGTCGTGAAGGTAAGGCTCTTCAGACCGTTCTCCATCGAGTCGTTCATCGACTCTCTTCCGAAGACAGCGAAAGAAATCGCCGTCCTCGACAGAACGAAAGAGCCCGGCGCGACAGGTGAGCCGCTTTATTCTGATGTCGTGACCGCTATCGCGGAGTCCAGAGCTTCCGGGAAGCTCGCGCTTAAGAGCGAACCGCGCATTATCGGCGGAAGATACGGACTGTCATCCAAAGAATTTACTCCGGCTATGGTGAAGGCGGTCTTCGACGAAATGAAGAAGGAGAAACCGAAGAATCACTTCACTGTCGGTATCGTGGACGACGTGACGAATACGAGCCTCGACTACGATCCATCGTTCGATATTGAACCGCCGGAAGTGGTTCGCGCGATGTTCTACGGCCTCGGTGCGGATGGTACCGTCGGCGCAAATAAAAACTCCATCAAGATTATCGGTGGCGAAACAGAATTCTACGCCCAGGGTTATTTTGTCTATGATTCGAAGAAATCGGGATCCCAGACGGTGTCTCATCTTCGTTTCGGTCCGAAACCGATCCATTCTACCTATCTGATCAACCAGGCGAATTTTGTTGCGTGCCACCAGTGGTTCTTCGTCGAAAAGTTCGATGTCCTCGAAAAGGCCGCTCCGGGAAGTGTGTTTCTCCTCAACAGTATTTACGGGCCGGATAAGGTTTGGGACAAGTTACCGAGACTGATTCAGAAACAGATAGTCGAGAAACATCTCAAGTTTTATGTTATCGACGCTTACAAGGTCGCGCGTCAGACGAACATGGGAAGCAGGATCAACACGATAATGCAAACGTGCTTCTTCGCGATATCCGGGGTCCTTCCGCGTGAGCAGGCGATCGAACAGATCAAGAAATCCATCAAGAAGACTTACGGTCGCAAAGGCGACCAGGTCGTCCAGCAAAATTTCGAGGCCGTCGACCAGACACTCGCGAACCTTTTCGAAGTAATGGTTCACGGAAAAGTGTCGAGCACCATCGAGATGCCTCCTGTCGTTTCGGATCGCGCCCCGGAGTATGTAAAGAAGATCACCGGACGCATGATCGAAGGGAAGGGAGACACTCTTCCCGTTAGCGCCATGCCGATAGACGGCACCTTCCCGACCGCGACTGCTCAGTGGGAAAAGCGCAACATCGCTCTCGAAATTCCAGTGTGGGAGCCGGACATATGCATCCAGTGCAACAAGTGCATAGTCATTTGTCCACACGCAAGTATACGGGTGAAGGTCTTTGATCCGGCGGAGATGGCCGGAGCGCCGACGACGTTCAAGGCGGTTGACTTTAAGAGTCCTGAACACAAGGGGATGAAATATTCCTTGCAGGTCGCGCCGGAAGATTGCACCGGCTGCGGTCTTTGCGTGGAGTTCTGTCCCGCGAAGAGCAAGAAGGAAGCGAAGGTAAAAGCTATCAACATGAAACCCCAGCCGCCTCTCAGGGAAGCCGAAAGAGTGAACTATGACTTCTTCCTGAATATTCCGGAAGTGGATCGCAGGACGATAAGGCTCGACAGCGTTAAAGATTCGCAATTCCTGCAGCCACTCTTTGAATACTCCGGCGCGTGTTCCGGCTGCGGAGAGACTCCATACGTGAAGCTTGTGACGCAGCTCTTCGGCGACCGGACACTGGTAGCGAACGCGACCGGCTGCTCGTCAATTTACGGAGGAAATCTTCCGACGACTCCCTACACGGTCAACAAGGATGGACGCGGCCCGGCATGGTCGAACTCCCTATTCGAAGATAACGCGGAGTTCGGCTTCGGTATGAGGCTCGCCGTCGACAAGCAAACTGAGATAGCGAGGGAGATGGTCAAGAATATGTCGTCGCAGATTGGCGACCAGCTGGCGAAGGAACTCCTGGAATCCGATCAGGCAGGTGAAGCCGGCATCTACGAGCAGCGCGAGAGAGTTAAGCTATTGAAGTCAAAGCTAGCCTCCATGAATTCCTCCGAAGCGAGGAGACTTCTCAATGTCGCGGATAACCTTGTGAAGCGAAGCGTGTGGATCGTCGGTGGAGACGGTTGGGCCTACGATATAGGTTACGGTGGACTCGATCACGTTCTAGCCTCGGGAAAGAATGTCAATATTCTTGTCCTGGACACGGAAGTCTATTCGAATACCGGCGGCCAAATGTCCAAGTCAACCCCGCGAGCGGCGGTCGCTAAGTTCGCGGCGGCAGGGAAACCGATGCGGAAGAAAGACCTTTCCCTGATGGCGCTGATGTACGGAAACGTTTACGTGGCGCGAGTGGCGATGGGCGCCAATGACGCGCAGGCTGTCCGCGCCTTCCTTGAAGCGGAATCGTACGACGGACCATCAATCATAATCGCTTATTCCCACTGTATCGAGCATGGCATCGACATGTCGCTTGGAGCTCAACACCAGAAGGTAGCAGTCGATACAGGATACTGGCCTCTGTTCAGGTTTGATCCGAGGCAGGCTCACGAAGGCAAGAACCCGTTCAAGTTGGATTCGAAGGCTCCGAAGGGATCGGTCGGCGAATTCACGTCACTCGAGACGCGGTTCAACATGCTGAAGAAGACGCATCCCGACAGGGTGAAATTCCTTATGGAGCTCGCTCAGGATGATATAGTTCAGAGATGGAAGATGTACGAACAACTTTCGAAGGAATTCGAACCATCCAAGTCGGAAGGTGACGGCAAAGCTGCTACCGCCCCGGCCATGAATTGAACCTGAAGTCTGAAACGAAGAAAACGAAAGTGATGAAATGAATCTTAAAACTAAATATCTCGGCTTAGAGCTGAAGAACCCGATAGTCCCGTCGGCCAGTCCGCTTTCAAGAAGCCTCGATAGTATGAAAAGGCTTGAAGACGCGGGAGCTTCGGCCATAGTGATGTACTCATTGTTTGAGGAAGAAATCGCTCATGAGAGCGAGGAACTCGATCACTATCTTCATTACGGAACCGAAAGTTTCGCAGAAGCGCTGACATACTTTCCAAAGGCCGAAGAGTACAACCTCGAGCCCGATTCCTACGTGGACCTGCTCAGGAAAGCGAAGGAGTCTCTCAGCATTCCCATCATCCCGAGTCTCAACGGTATAACCTCCGGCGGTTGGATCAAATACGCCAAGCATTTTGAGGATGCCGGCGCGGACGCGATGGAGCTGAATATCTACTATATACCGACAGACCCGCATCTCAATTCATACGACGTCGAGGGAAGGTATATAAACGTCATTTCTGCCGTGAGGGATTCCGTGAGCATTCCTCTTGCCGTGAAGCTGAGCCCGTATTTCGGCTCCCTTGCCAATTTCGCGCAGCGCGCGATTGGAGCCGGTGCGAACGGTCTCGTGATGTTCAACCGCTTCTATCAGCCCGACATTGACGTGAACGAGCTGGAGGTGGTTCCTGAAGTCACGATGAGCGACTCCTCCGCTATCAGGTTGCCGATGAGATGGATCGCGATTCTGTACGGTAAGCTGAAGGCAAGCCTTGCGGCCACGAGCGGAGTGCATACGGCCGAAGACGTCTTGAAGCTCGTGATGGCCGGCGCTGATGTGACGATGATGTGTTCGGCACTTCTCCAACACGGCCCCCAACACATAAAGACGGTTCTAGCTGATCTTTCGAAGTGGATGGAAGAGCACGAGTACGAGTCGATCGAACAGATGAAGGGAAGCATGAGCCAGAAATCAGTGGCCGATCCCGCCGCGTTCGAGCGCGCGAACTACGTGAAAGCGTTAAACAGCTACAAGCTTCTGATCTGAGTTCTCTTCAGGAATGAATAGGGGCGCCTTACGGGCGCCCTTTTTCTACTCGAATCGGGTAAGCCTACTCAGCCTTCAGCATATCCATGAATTTGGAAATTGAAAGCGGCGCGCTTCCTTCGAGATGGTTGTTGAAGTTTGCGTAGACATCGAATTTCTTCGGAATTAGTTTCCGTACGAGTTCCGAAATCTCACTGATGGTTTTATCCTTCGGATCGACAATCTCTGTCCAATGTTTCCTTGTCTTCTTTTCAATTCCCTGCCTGTCTGCGCCGAGTAGTCTTAATACGACACTCTTCGAAGTGAGTGAGTCGGGGCCGAACTTCTCGAACAACCCAGAAACAGGGGGCATGTAGTATCCTTCAACGAAGACGTGCCCGCAGTCATGTGATTTCAGGAATTGAAAATATTCCTTGGTAAGGTAATTCTGATTCCTTATCTCAATTGCGTAACTGTAATCTTTCGGTAGGGAAGTGAG
Organism: Bacteroidota bacterium; assembly: GCA_021796055.1. The sequence goes on along the minus strand of JAJYOS010000033.1, from coordinate 11,251 downwards.
AAACGGGCCGACCAAATCAAAGAAAGCGCTCTGCGAAGGCATCTTCGACTTGTTCAGGTATTCGAACTCGAACATTATGACGCCTATCTTAGGCGAGAGAGTTCGTATAGATGCTAGGAACGAATCCATCAGTTTAGTATCGAGAAAATGAGGGTTTGGCTTTTCAGCGAATTCTTTGGGGGCTTGCTTGTAGAAATGTGTCAGAGTAATGGAGTTCGGCGCCTTGACAGTGAAACGGAAGTCTTCCGGAGTGAGACGCTCGTAGGCTTCAACGTCTTCGTGTTTAGGAAGCCTAACGGAGTCTGGCGATTCGAGGCTCCAGAACCATTGATCCACTTCAGCCGTGTTGAAATGGTCGGCGTACTCCGGCAGATAATCGTAATGTCTTCGCTGCTTCTGCGAGTAGATGCCTATTTCCTCCCACTCAGGATAGTTCCATGAACAGGTGCCTATCCGGAGATTTTCTTTTAGTTTCTGAGGCAGGCGCTCTACTGAGATTTCTTCCGATCGTTTCATGGCATTAATCTGACTTGTGAAACATTTGTATTACGGAACGTTCGCGTCCGTTCCGCTGCTGATCTCTCACTCATGTATCGATAACTAATCTAAGGAGCTCCGATAGCAACACAGAAAAGTCTCAGCGCGTTGTGCGTCTTAAACAGGTTTCAGCGCAATTTCGATGACATTTTCATCCCTGGACATCTCCTGGATAACACTCTGCGAAGGTGCCGAATCGAGCAACAGGGTGCAACAGGCTGCCTTCGACGCTTCAAATATGATATTTGTCATTTCCTCTACATTGATGCCGTTGCTCTTGAGGTTTCCGAGTATGCCGGCAAGAACTCCGACCCTGTTGTAGTGTCTCACTACCAGCGACTGCGTCGCGGATGAGCGAGCACGGATGTTGACGGTGTTCAGAGGCACGCCGGTTGTCACATAGGAGTTGACTATGTTCACAACTTCATCGGCTATGGCTTCCGATGCCTGATCGGTTGAAGCGCCGATATGTGGCGTCGCGGTTACAAGGCTGGCGAGTTCTTTACCTGTAAATTCGGCCTCTCCGCCAGCGGGCTCACCCTCGAACACGTCGAGGCCGACTCGTAGATTCTTCGACTTCATCGCTTCAACAAGGGCGAGGGTGTTGACCACCTCGCCACGCGAAGTGTTCACGAAAATGGCGCCGTTCCTCATGGCGTTGAGAAAATCCTTGTCAATGAGGTGGTGCGTCTCCGGTTTATATTCGGTATGCAAGCTCACAGCGTCAGATAGTTTAGCGAGCGATGCAATGTCCGCCGCGTAGCCAATACCGTAAGAGTCTGCGATGTCCTTGCTGAGGCTCTTCGACCAAGCGATGACATTCATTTCAAGTGCCATGGCGCGAGCGGCGACCGCTTTACCAATGGCGCCAAACCCGATAATTCCAAGTGTCCGCCCCTTGAGGCCGCGGGATTTGCCGTACGCCTTTTTCTTCCACATACCGTTTCGCATGTCAGAAGTGGCATTTACGATTTGTCTGTCGGCGGCAATCAGCAGTCCGATCGCGAGCTCGGCCACCGCTTCTGTGTTTTTCCCAGGGCAGTTTGATACGTATATCCCCCTAGAGTTGGCCGATGCCAGATCTATTGTGTTTACTCCCGCGCCGGCCCGAATAATCAGGGAGAGCTTCTTCGCGGAGTCGATTGCCTTTTGGGTGACTTTGGTGGAGCGCACGACAAGTATGTCCGTGTCACGAACCACGCCTGGCAAATCGTCGGCAGAGAGGTCGGGATTTACGGTGACCTCCATGCCGAGAGTCTTCAATGCGATGACAGTTTTTTCCGAAAGCTTGTCGGCAATAAGTACTTTCATATCGGGTTCCTTTCGATGTTTGACAATTGAAGAACTGCAGGTGCTCCTTTTGGGATCCACCGCCGAGTCAGCGCTGACTAACGATACAAAAATGCAGGGAAATTTAGCCGAAGTGACGTTCAATAACAATAAAATGACGGAGAGCGATTATCACGCGTGTGCTTGATGTGCTTGAGAATGCGACAGGATTTTATGAATTTAAGACAAGAATGATCGACATAATAACTCGAAGCGATAAGTACGGCCGAAGGTTGTGCGGTGAAAGAAACGGGCACACGCGGTGTCGGTGCGATGTCATTTGTGGTGACGAGTGTTGATTCATGATTGACCAGCTTCTGAAATGGTACTCTGACCTCGGGATACCGCCGCTGATAGCGATCCTCCTTGTGATCGTGGTCGCGGCCCCATTTATCCTTCCACCAGTTAAAGATTGGAAGACTGCCACAACCGCCGAGAAAGTGTCGGTTGTTATGTATGGTATCGGGGTGGCTATAGTGCTCCTTTACTTCGTGGCATTCTTCAAGCTGAAGTAGCGACCTGGAATCCTCTCGCGGGAGCCGGTCGAGATGCCCGTTGGTGAGTCAGGAGGTTAATCGGGGCGTGGCACGAGTCCTTTCACATTGCCATTACCGAGGAATTCAAGGGCATTCTCTGCTGCGCGGGCCACGCCGTGAACCATGATGCCATCAACCATTGCCGAGTTGTGCGGCGAGCCGAGAAGGTTTGGAAGCTCGAAGAAAGGGTAGTCGATTTGGAACTTGCCTTGTCTGAATGGCTCCACCCACCAGGCATCTATGCACGCCGAGAACTCCGGATGTGACTTCAGATGTTCAAATAGCGCCTTCTGCTGTACTATCGCCCCGCGGGCCACGTTCACCAGTATGCCGTCCGGCTTCATTATCTCAAGCTCACGATTTCCGATCAATCCTTGAGTTCCCTCGTTCAAGGGAAGAGAGAGCACTATGAAATCAGATTTCGCCAGAACGAAATCAAGATCTTTCAGTGTCCCGCAGAACTCGACCTGCTGATCGGTCATTCCTGTAGTGTTGATAGCGAGCACTCTCACACTGAAAGGGCTCATCATTCGAGCGGCCTCTTTGCCAATTGATCCGAATCCGACTACCCCGAGGGTCGAACCGGTGATCTGTTTCGTGACGCTTCTCCGCTGCTCGAACTTTCCGTCGGCGAGAAGGTCGTGATATTGCCTGAGCTTCTTGGCCCTCTCGAGAATCATTGCGACAACATGCTCAGCCATAGGCAACGCGTACGCGCCCTGGTTTGCTGCTATCCGGCATCCCGGACTGAACATTTCGAATTTCAGATGATCATAACCCGCCGAGATAAGCTGAACGAACTTTACGTTGTAGAGATGTTTTCGATCGTCGTCATCGAATTCGTTTGTCGGATTCCAAGCTATGAGAAGTTCTGTCTGGTCCAGCCGATCCGCTCGCCGTTTCTTGTCGTCATAATCGACCAGGAACGACAGGTCGTTTCCCGAGAAGATCCTTCCAATTGCTTCCCTTTGTTCCTTGTCCGGCTTGAATGATACGGTTATACTGTGCAACTGCGGGCCTCGTAAGTCTTAAGGTTAAATTCGGAAGCCGCCAACTTTCAAAGGCAGGCGGTGGATCAACCGAGTATGTCTTCCATTTCTGATATCGAATCGTTAACAAATTCGTTCAGGAATTTCTCATCATATACCGCTCCGAAACTATCTCTTTCTTCCTGGGGAATATCGGCAATCTTGCGACACTTGATCAAAGTATCTATTGTCCAGGTCTTTGCTTTTCGGCTTGGCCCCGCCCACTTTCCGAGCTCGACTAATTTATTATCGAAGAATATGACAGTCGGAACCACTTTCTTGCCGTTGGTTAGATAGTGGTCCATGAGCTTTTCGTTTTTGTCACGAAAGAAGAGTCTAAGGTCGGCTGAAGGGAGAGCTTCAGAGAGCCTGACTATCAATGGAACGTTTTGAACGCAGTCCGGGCACCAGTCTTCGGCAATACAAAGAATTGTGTGAACTCCCTTGGCCTTGAGGAATTCTACTCGTTCTTTAGGGGCAGAAAGCCGTTGGTAAATGCCTATCATCCTCTCCACGTTCTGTTTGCATTCGGAGAGATATTTGTCCCAGCTCAGCCCTTTATCAATCCAGGTTCGTATATCGAACGCCCGTCCACCATTATCACCGACGGATTTGTCTAAGTAATTCATGTCCATGACTAGCCTTCCGATTTTGAATTGTTCTTTTCGAACGCACTAATAATATAAACGAAGGAATGGAGCCATTTGTTCAATAATGTTTGAGTTTGGTAGAGCGCGGCTATTGAGAAGGAGGAGGTTTTGCGCCCGCATGTATCGGATCGGAACGACGGCGGGCCGGCGCAGATATCTTATTCGTACCTGAGCGACTCTACGGGATCCACTGCAGCCGCTCTGCGGGCGGGGAAGACGCCGGCAAAGATGCCGATCAATGTCAGCACTGTTACGGTGAATAGCATTATCCCTATGGAGAGAATCGGTCTGCCCAGGAATTGCATTGCGCCGCTGCCCGTATCCAGCAGGCCTGTCGCGGCGACGATAGTCCATGAAAGGATGAGACCCAGGAGGCCGCCGAGCAGAGAGAGGAAGAGGGCTTCGAATACAAATTGCGAGAGGATGTATGACCTTCTTGCGCCGACAGCCATCTTGATTCCGATTTCCCTCGTGCGTTCCTTCACGACCACATACATCACGTTCGCTACGCCGACACCGGCTATCATCAGTGTGAAGAATCCGACGATGCCGAGAAACATGCTCACGCCGAGGCTTATTTTCTTTATCATCTCGTCGATCATCATCGTGTCGAAGATACCGATGGCGCGCTCATCTGTGGGATCTATCCTGTATTTCTTGGCGAGGACTTGGCGGATCTGACTTATCATCTGCGCCTGTGATGCCGGGCTGGGACCCTTTACAAGTATCGTGTTGATGTATTTGTAGCCGTAAGTCGTTCTGAAGGTCGAGAAGGGAATGACGGCCCGCCTCGAATCTGGGCCGTTGTTCATGGAGGTCTGAAGTTTCTTCTCCATGATACCGACCACAGTGAACGGAACATTGTCAAGCATGACGGTCTTTCCGATGGGATATTCTCCTTTGAATAGATCGGCGGCAATTTCGTAACCCAGGAAGAGGCTCCGTTTCTGGTACTTGACGTCGTTGGCATCAATGAACCTACCGCCGGCTTCCGGGTACATGGCGCGCATTTCTTCGAAGTCCTCGCCGGCTCCTTCACACTCGGTAGTAAGTCTTGACTTTCCATAGAAGAGCTCCGCATTCTTCCTGTACTGCGGACTGGCCATGATAATGTCGGGGACAGCCGCTTTCAACATTGCGACGTCGCTTTCTTCTAGGTTGATTTGACGCCCTTTTGGGAGTCCCTGGTATACTTTCCCTGTTTCGCCGCCATATATGATAAGAACCCGGTTCCACGCGTTCACTAGGCCGTCACGCATCGAGGTGCCGAATCCCGCGCCGAAGGCAAGTAGCAACACCACTGACATGGTTCCCCAGGTGATGGCAATTAAAGTCAACGCGCTGCGCATTCGATGATTTTTCAAATCACGGAAAAACTCTCTGACTAATTCGACTCCCATTATGACATACCTCCCACTGCTCCGGTTAGTTTTGCCCGATTGTTTGACCGGTACATGGAGCGCCGCGCGATGAAAATATTCTCGATATCATGATTTGGAATGTGCCTCATACTTAATCCCTGAGACATTCAACAACGTCAAGGCTGGCCGCACGTCTGGCGGGCATCATTCCCGCGGAGAGCCCGATGGCCGCGAGTATCGACATGGTTGAGAGTACGACCGGCAGAGAAATCTCCGGAGTGCCCACGTATTCTTTGACCGGAATCAGTTGCATTGCGGAGACTATTCCCCAGCCGAGGAGGAAACCGATAGCCGCGCCCAGGCCGACGATCATGAAAGTCTCTGCGAAGAACTGTAATAGTATCGTTGACTTCTTGGCCCCTACCGCTCTCTTAACACCGATCTCGCTTGTCCTTTCTCGAACAACGATGAACATTATGTTGGCCACTCCCAGCCCTGCTACGCCGAGAGTGAAACTTCCTATGATTCCAAGAAAGATTGTAAAGCCGATCGTTATGTACTGAAGAATCTTGTCGAAGTCGGCTGTGTTCCATATGTACAACGCGTCTTTGTCCTGGGGGTCGAAAACATATTTTTCCCCCAAAGCCTCACGGACACCTTGTTCTACCTCTGCGGTTCTTGAAGGATCATTAGCCTTGTACACAAGATCTGTGATGAATGGTGAACCGAATATTGCCGCGTATGTAGGCGCAGGAATGAATATCCGATTCTGATCCTGTGTGTAGTATGACGAATTCTGTCCCTTGGGTTGCATTACTCCGATGACTGTAAAAGGAGTTTCGCCGATAAAGACTGTGCGGCCGAGCGCCTCTTTTTCGCCAAAGAGGAACGACTTCACTTGGTCGCCGAGTAGCACCACTCTCTTTCGCCCGATTACGTCGAGAGTGTCGATGAACCTTCCTCCGTCCGCGGGTATGACATGCCTCAGCTTTTCATAGACAGGGTAGACACCGGTAATTGCGGGATTGGTGATATTATCGCCGTATCGCACCGGTATCCCCATGTTAATGTATTCCGGCGTTATCGCCTCGATGTTTCTCACCTTTGCGGAAATAACCGTCGCAGCCTCTTCTGTGAGACGGATTCCCCTACCGATTCCAAATCCCTGGTATGGCTTTGTTGTGCGATTCGGGAATAGCACCGAAATGTTCTCTCCCATCCCATGCATGTTGATCATCGCTTGTTTCTTGAATCCTAGCCCGAAAGATATTAGGACTATTATCGTCACCGTTCCCCAGACGATACCGAACATTGTAAGAAACGCGCGCATCTTCTGAGTCCGAAGGTCGGTGAAGAATTCCGAAAAGAAGCTTATAAACGCCCTCATTTCAAGGCCTTAGTTGATTTTAACGATGGGTTTTTCTAGAACCTTGTCGCCTTCTTTCAGGCCAGATATGACCTCGATGTTTATGGCGTCTGAAAGTCCGGTCTTGACAAAACGATCTTCGGATTTGTTATCCGCCAAGGGGACTTTCACAAACGAAGAATCGTTCCTGAATGTTACGACTCTTTCGGGGAGATAAAGTATGCCGCTCTTCTTTCGTATGATGATGTCTGCATTCGCCGAGTAGCCCGCGCGCAGCGTTACTTTCTTTGTATTGGAAATCGAAATTTCTATAGGGAACACCGACGCATTTTCTTTCTTTTCGGCTTGCAGCCAAATCTTGGAAAGCCTGCCCGGAACGCTATCTCCGGGTAGAGCTCCAATTCGAAGTTCGGCAGGCATTCCTTCGCGAAGTTTGCCGACGTCAATCTCATCCACGGTTCCCTTGAACACGAGATTGCTCATGTTGGCCATCTTCATCAGAACTGTCCCCTCCTGGTACGATGTGAGAGGAGTGACTGGATCTCCAACCTCGACTGTCCTTGTAAGTACATAACCGCTTATCGGAGCGTAAATTATCGATTCTATTTTCGTGCTGTCTATAGTCACCGCGCCGCTTTGCATCAGCTCGAGTTTTTCCTTGGCTATCTTTACGCGCAACTCGGATTCCCTGAAAGCTTTCTGCGTGTTCTCAAAATCCTGATCGGAGATCAGCGAGCGCTGATGCAGAAGTGTCTGCCTGTCCTTCTCTTTCCTGACATTTTCGAAGTCGACCTGCGCCAACTCCAGTTGCCTCTTAGCGTCAGCAAGCTCGACTGGTGTCGGGTCCGGTTTGACTTCAAGAATAGGTTCGCCTGCTCGGACGTACGATCCGACATCGACATACAGCTTCTTGACAACTCCGCTCACGCGTGACTTGATCGATATCTCGTTCTCAGGTTCGATTGTTCCGACTGCCAGCGCCTTCTCAACAATTGTCCCTTTGGTTACCTTGACGCTTGGAGGCCCCCCAGCGGTACCATCCGCTTTGGATTTTCCGACCAAGAATGCTCCAACCCCCAGAACGAGCACAATCACTGCGGCTACTATCCAACGTTTTCTCTTTTTACCTTTCTTCCCGGTAGGCATTTTTAGACCCTCTGATTTAATTGTTCTTTCCAGAGTACGAAACGACGACAGATTGGTTTCGAGAATATTCAAACAAATCCTTCGGTGGGGAATTTGCACTTTAGATAGCTATTGGGTCGTTCATTCGGATAATTCCAAACGACACAAGAGACAACTCCCGTCGAAATGGTACAGCAACGGAGTACTCCTAGCTCCTGGCGGGTGGCTTGAATACGGCAAAACTACGCGTAAATTAAATCGTATCGTGCTTCTTGAGCAAAAAACTTTCTTTAACTATCAGAAACTGACAGGAAATCTAATGTGCCTGGGTGTGCCCGGTAAAATAGTTAAGATAGAAGAGAATCCGTCCGGTATGACGATGGGCAAAGTCGACTTTGGCGGGATAACAAAAGAAGTATGTCTCGCCTACGTCCCCGAGGCCAAATTGGGCGACTACGTAATTGTCCACGTCGGATTCGCCATAAGCAAAGTCGATGAAGAGGAAGCGAAATCCGTATTCAGTTACCTTAAACAAATCGGCGATGTTGAAGATATACGCGGAGCTTGAGAGCCTAGGCATGTTATTCCTGATCGATGATAACAGCGGGATCTAGTCAATGCATGAACTCTCGGTAGCCGAAAGTATTCTGGAAATCGTGAAAGAGAATACCAGCGATGTTCTCCCCTCCAAAGTGAAGAGGGTGAAAGTAAGATTGGGAGAACTCGCCGGAGTTGTTGCCGATTCGCTCGAGTTTAGTTTTACGGCGATCACCGCCGGGACTTCGCTGGAAAAATGCAGCCTTGAGGTCGAGAAGGTCGGCATCGTGGTGAAGTGCGGCGACTGCGGTCTCGAATCACCGTTAGAACGGTTCGCGTTTAAGTGCCCGACCTGCGGAGGCGATCACGTCGAAGTGATTTCCGGAGATGATTTGCAGGTCGTGGAAATAGAAATCGCCGATGAAGGCTAAAGTGCCAGCGAGGAGTCAGTTCCTAAGGCTGCGCTTAATAATCCACGGCATCGTGCAGGGGGTTGGATTTCGTCCTTTCGTTTACCGCCTTGCCGTGGAAATGGGTCTGCATGGATACGTGATTAACACTCCCCAGGGTGTCGTTGTGGAAGCTGAAGGAGAGAGAGAATGGATCGATTCGTTCATCACCAGACTGGAGAAAGAGAAACCTTCTCTGGCGTACATTCAAGGGATGGAGGAGTCTTACCTCGACCCGTTAGGTTACGACCGATTTGAAATAAGAGAAAGCAACTTTGTGGGCAAAAAGGGCGCTCTGGTGTTACCTGATATCGCTACATGCCCGGATTGCCTTTCCGAGATCTTCGACCGGCGCAGCAGAAGGTATCTCTACCCGTTTACAAATTGCACAAACTGCGGTCCTCGTTTCAGTATTATCAGGGCGTTGCCTTACGACCGGCCGAACACGACGATGGCTACGTTTGAAATGTGTGAAGAGTGCCGTGCGGAGTATGAAGACCCGACAAATCGAAGATTTCATGCTCAGCCGATTGCGTGTCCGAAGTGCGGGCCGCACCTGGAGCTGTGGGATGAAAAGGGAAGTGTAATTACGACGCATGCCGATGCGTTGGGCGAAGCCGTCAAGGCGATCCGCTCCGGGAAGATAGTCGCACTGAAAGGCCTCGGCGGATTCCAGCTTTTTGTCGATGCAACGAACGACGATGCTGTGAAGCTACTACGCAAAAGAAAAGGAAGGGAAGAAAAGCCATTCGCGCTCATGTATGATTCCCTGGAGCGCCTTGCGGCTGAATGCGAGATCTCCGAAGCGGAAAGAAGGCTTCTCCTATCTCCAGAGTCTCCGATTGTTCTCATGAGGAGCAAATCTCCTTCTGATCCTAGGTTACTTTCAGGAGCCGTCGCTCCTGGCAATCCATATTTGGGAGCGATGCTTCCGTATACGCCTTTACACCATATTCTGATGCATGAATTGGGCGTGCCGGTGGTTGCTACAAGCGGAAATTTATCTGACGAGCCGATATGCATCAATGAGAAAGAAGCAGTCGATCGATTAAAAGGAGTGGCGGATCTCTTCCTGGTACACGACAGGCCGATCGAGAGGCAGGTGGATGATTCGGTGGTGCGCCTCATGATGGGGCGCGTGCAGGTTGTTCGTCGCGCCCGCGGTTATGCGCCTTTTCCTGTTGCACTTAATGATGAGACGGGAAGTTCGTGGCAAGAGTCGAGCAGTAGACGGTCGTTGCTTGCCGTCGGTGGGCACCTGAAGAACACCGTGGCCGTCAAATCAGATGGGAACGTTTTCGTCAGCCAGCATATTGGCGATCTCTCAACCGCCGAGGCATACCAGACCTTCGGCAAGGTGCAGGATGATCTACAGAAACTCTTCGATGTAAAACCGGATAAGGTGGTACACGATCTTCATCCCGATTATCTTTCGACACAGTTCGCGCGCAAACTCTCGGTGCCTATGGAGGGCGTGCAGCATCATCTAGCTCACATTGCCTCCTGCATGGCGGAGAATGAAATCGACCAGGAGGTGCTCGGAGTTTCGTGGGACGGCACCGGCTACGGCGAGGACGGCATGATCTGGGGGGGAGAGTTCCTTGTTACGGACGGCCGCGCGTACAGGCGGGCCGCCTCTTTCCGTCCGTTCAGACTCCCCGGGAGTACAGCTTCCGTGAAGGAACCCAGGCGGACGGCGATTGGAATTCTCTATGAAGTTTTTGGCGACGACGCGTTTCGGATGGATGATCTTCCACCTTTGAAGTCTTTCGATAATCATTCCTTGACCCTTCTGAACAAGATGCTCAAGTCAGGTGTGAATTCTCCTTACACGACAAGCGCAGGTCGGATGTTCGACGCGGTCGCCTCGATTACCGGTCTCAGGCAAACGGTGAGCTTTGAGGGACAGGGGGCAATGGAGCTTGAGTTTGCACTGGATCAGGTGTCGACGGGTGAGTCGTATCCTTTTCGAGTCGAGGAAAGACAGGCGAACGCCTTCTACGATGCGGAACGAAACATAGACTGGGAACCGATGATCCGTGCTCTCGTGGCGGACGTTCGTTCCGGCATTTCATCACAAGAAATTTCGGGAAAGTTTCATAACACACTGGTGAACTTTATACTTGCCATAGCTGAGAGTACATCTAAACAAATGGTTGTTGTTTCGGGCGGATGCTTCCAAAATAGGTACCTAACGGAGAAGACAGTACGAACGCTTGCCAAGCATCAGTTTAGTGTCTATTGGCATCAGCGCATTCCTCCAAACGACGGCGGAATCTCGCTCGGACAGATATTCGTTGCGGCGAAAAGAAACTCGGAATTGGACAGGCAAA
>JAJYOS010000586.1 GCA_021796055.1 Bacteroidota bacterium | reverse complement strand
GGTAGAAGGAGCCGACTACGTCTTCCACATCGGAGGAGTTACGAAGGCAAAAGACAAGCGGCTGTATTTCCTCGGAAATCATGAAACCACGAAAAACCTGCTGGCAGCCGTCAGGAAGTACAACCCCGGCATTAAGCGCTTCGTACTTGCGAGCAGTCTCACCGCGGTCGGTCCGGGAACCGGCAGCCACCCTGTCGACGAGACGACTCCGTATCACCCGATAACGACCTACGGCAGGAGCAAGATGGAGGCTGAGAAAGAATGCCTCGCGAACAGCCCGGCCGTGCCGCTGACGATAATCAGGCCCCCCGCAGTATACGGTCCCCGCGACAAAGACGTATTCGAGTTCTTCAATTCCGTAAACAAACATTTCGTACCGCTATCCGGTTTCGGCAGAAAGAGACTGAGCTTCGTGCATGCATATGACCTTGTCGACGGCATCATTGCCGCCGCCGAGCATCCGAAGGCAGCCGGACAGGTTTACTTCATCTCAAACGATGAGAGCTACGACTGGGAGATGCTTGGCGACATCGCGAAGAAAATCCTGAACACATGGGTCATCAAAGCCAGGATACCGCATTGGCTCCTCTACACGATCGCAGGGATCAGCGAGTCCGCGGCCAGGCTGCAGGGCAAAGCAGCACTCGTGAACATCGAAAAAGCCCGCGACGGCGTCCAGTCAAACTGGCTCTGCAGCCCGAAGAAAGCGCTCAACGAGCTGGGATTCAGAAGTAAGCTCTCCCTCGAGGAAGGGACGGCAATCACCATCGAGTGGTACAAGAAGAACGGATGGATGAAATAAAGCAGAGGCAAAAAGTCGGAAGCAATAAGCCAGATTATCCTGATCGCCTTTCTGTCTTGTATCTTACCTCCGACTTCTTACATCTGGCTTTTACAACGGAATATTCCCGTGTTTCTTCTTCGGGTTCGTGACGACCTTCGTTTCAAGCATCTCAAAAGCGCGGATGAGGTTTGAGCGGGTCTTAGCCGGTTCAATCACCTCGTCGATGTATCCGCGTTCAGCGGCAATGTACGGGTTGGCAAACTTGGCGGTGTAATCTGCAATCAATTTAGCTTCTGTCTCTTCCGGGCTCTTCGCGCTCTCGATATCTTTCTTGAATATGATCTCCACAGCCCCCTTCGGACCCATAACTGCAATTTCAGCCGACGGCCAGGCATAATTCATGTCGCCGCGGATGTGTTTGGAGTTCATCACGTCGTAGGCTCCGCCGTACGCCTTCCGGGTAATGACCGTGATCTTCGGGACGGTCGCCTCGCTGAAAGCGAATAAAAGTTTTGCGCCGTTCTTGATTATTCCTCTCCACTCCTGGTCGGTACCCGGCATGAATCCCGGTACGTCCTCGAAAACGAGGAGTGGAATATTGAATGCGTCGCAGAAACGGACAAACCTGGCCGCCTTCACGGAAGCATCGTTGTCGAGCACGCCCGCGAGTACCTCGGGTTGGTTGGCGATAATCCCGACCGATCTGCCATCGAGCCGTCCGAATCCGACGATTATATTCTGGGCAAAGAGTTGATGGATTTCCGTGAACGCGCCGTCATCAACTATGAGCTTGATGACATCCTTCATATCGTAAGGTTTGTTCGGATTTTCCGGGACCAAATTGTTCAGTGCTTCATCTTCCCTGTCTGGACGGTCCTTTGTCCTGGTCCTCGGCGGGTCTTCGCGGTAGTTTTGAGGGATAAAGGAGAGAAGGTTCCTGAGCCCGATAAGGCATTCGGCCTCTCCGTCGAACGCGAAGTGGGCTACTCCGCTCTTGGTCGCGTGTGTGATTGCGCCTCCAAGTTCTTCGAACGAGACATCTTCATGGGTAACAGTCTTGACGACGTTCGGGCCAGTGACGAACATATAGCTGGTGTTCTTAACCATGAATATGAAATCGGTGATGGCAGGGGAGTAGACTGCGCCGCCGGCAGACGGCCCCAGCACCGCAGACAACTGCGGGACAACGCCGCTCGCCAGCGTGTTCCTCAAAAAGATGTCAGCATATCCGCCGAGCGACACGACACCTTCCTGTATCCTTGCCCCGCCGGAGTCGTTAAGCCCGATAATCGGCGCCCCGACTCTCATTGCCATATCCATTATTTTGCATATTTTCTCGGCGTGTGCCTCTGAAAGAGAGCCTCCGAAGACAGTGAAGTCCTGGCTGTACACGAAGACAAGCCGGCCGTCGATTTTGCCGTAGCCCGTTACGACCCCATCGCCGGGATACCGCTGCTTCTCAAGCCCGAAATCGTTCGACCGGTGTTTGACGAACATATCGAGCTCGACGAATGAACCTTCATCGAGAAGGATTTCCAGCCGCTCCCTTGCAGTCAGCTTTCCTTTCTTGTGCTGCTCATCGACACGCTTCTTTCCACCGCCGGCTTTAGCATCTTCCTTAAGTCCCGTCAGTTGATCCAGCTTGCTATTCATGTCTCCGCCATCCTTTGAGATTGCTTCGTTATTTGAAACAGCTGAGAGAGCTCAGCGCCGCGCGATCCGCAAGCATCCTTCCCCTGAGGAGGAGGGAACAAAATCGAGACTCAATGTCCTCTCAATTTTCCGCAAACTCAGGATCGATCGGTCCCATCTGCAAATCATCACTTACTGAAACGGCACCGTCGCCGCGAAATTGTAATAGATAGTGAAGAGGAAAGAAAACACGCCTCTGTCCAGGCCGGGCTGGTACTCGTAGTTATGATTCTGAGAATAACTCAACATGGCCTGGGCATAGAGATTGTTCTGAGGCTGATAAAGAACCGAAGCACTTAGCAGATTCGTCGACTGAACGAGACCGTACGGGAACGGCTCGTTGTACCCGGTTGCCACAGTAATATTTGGATCGGTCAGCCACGGCATTGTGTAAGGTCCGTATAGATTCTGGCTCCCGTGCTCCAGGTGCAAAGCCTCTATCCCGACTTTCCATTCGTACGTGAGCCAGTGCGACAGGCGCAGGTCGATGTTCCAGAAGTCGTCGCCGTAGGGACTCGCCACGGGATAATTCCGGAGCAGAAGCTTCTCGAAGCTCGTCCAGTTGTACTCGTTGTACACACGGTTTCTTACCATCGTGAACTGCAGGTTCGCGTCCGTGCCGTTTACCCCGAAGCCTGAAAGTATGTCGGCCGCGTGGAACCCGAGGTCGAATGCATACAGGTTTGGTTTCAGATCGCCCTTGGTCTTGTGATCGACCTGCCAATCGTCTATCATCAGGCCGCCATAGAAGTTGAAATTCTTCGGCCAGAACACGCTGATGTCGGCTCCGAGGAACGCATTAACATCTTTGTGGCTGTTGACTTCCGCCTCGTATGTCAACCGCAGGGGATTAATCAATTCGAGGTCTATCGGGGCATCGGGCCCGCCGAACGTACCGGCCTGGTATGCTCCGATGAAAACTCTGTCGGCGATGTTGAACTCGAACCTGGAGCCGGTGAAATATCTGTTTGCCAGCGGATCCGGTTGACCGGCTGTCGGTGCGGCACCGTATTGCCCGTAGTTCGTCGTGTCGGGAGTGAACTCAGGCATCTGATTAAGTTGTGCCACGAACCAATTGAACTTCACCACTTTCGTCTTCACGAAAAGCGAAGCCATGTCAAAAGCTCCCGGCGTGGTCGAGACAAGGAGTGTGCCGTCATTACCGTACCCCCATGACAGGAAATCGCGACCGAAGGTGAAATCGAAGTGCGGATCGGAATAGCGGACGTACGCCTGCTGGTGCAGCGCGTCGAGCCCGAATTTCGTCGAGCCGGTGTAAAGCGTATCATCCTTCAATGTCTGGTCGATGGTCCCGTCGGTGTAAAGTGAAAGGTGGTTGCCGATGTCGAAGCCGAACCCGCTCCGCAACAGGGGCCTCAGCGCCGGCCTCTCCGCATATTTGAATGTCTGGTAATTCCCCTTCCCGATGTTTACGAAAGCCTCTTCTGAAAATCTCGCTCCCACAAAAGAGGTGTCGGGATTTTTTTCCTTCGCACCGACTATCTTCATATCATATGAAAATTCTTCGTCGAGTTTCCTGATCAACCACGCATCGACTCGGGGCACTTTTGTCAGATCGGTGGTTGCATCCAGCTTCTCCAGCGCCTTCGC
>JAJYOS010000585.1 GCA_021796055.1 Bacteroidota bacterium | reverse complement strand
ATTTTTAATGAGATGAGCAGACTGATCGGTACGATAGGGATCATTTTAGCAAACACGATCAACCCGGAGATGATTGTTTTGGGGGGCGCGGTTGTCGATTCGAACCTTCAGTTGCTGGATGAGGTATCGGGTTTCTTGAAAAAGGATATACTCCCGGCCCCAGTGCAGAATGTCAGAGTCGTGCCGGCACATCACAAGGCTGACGAGGTCTTGCTGGGTGCCGTCGGATTGATACTTTACGAGCTTTTTGAGCCCCAACCCCCGACGACGGAGATGAAGCGACATTTTCGAAGAGTCAAGGAGGCAAAGGGGACAAAGCTGGCCAGCGAAATTACGACGTAGAAAGAAATCGGAGAGATTCTATGAAAGCACATTTGATACGATTGGCAGTTAGATGCTCGCTAGTGTTGCTCGCGGTGGTCGGCTTTTCTTATCCCGGCTATTCCCAGGAAGTGTGGTATTACCAGCATGCTATCGGTTTTCCTTCTGCGGACTCTGCCCACGTCAGGCCTTACGGAATAACCGTCGATTCAAATGGAAACGTCTGGGTAATTTCGTCTACAGCGACTGATACCGCGGCTCATAATTCGGTCTGGAAGGCGGGTCCTTCGGACACTGTTTTCAGCAAGGTCGTGGATTTCGGGAGTTATTACGACCCATCATCAAGTTCCTACTTTGACAAGAACGTTGGGACACTCGATGGAATCTCTGCAGTCGGACAGGACATATATTTGAGCGGAAATCAGCCGTTCCAATTGACCACGCCGAACACGCTGTCATTCTTGTACATCTTAAGAAACGGCAGCGTGAGCGATTCGCTTCACCTCGGGTTCGGAATGCGTGGGAGCGGATTCGGGACCTATATCAATTGTTTGGAAGTGTCCGGTGATTCAATCGGGTTTGCCGCTTGTCCCTACGATCCCAACCATGTCGGGCCATCGTGGCGGGCGTACAATCTGACAAGCGGTTCAATTGTCGCGTACGACAAAGCCGGAACGGAATCGACGAGACCCTTCGGCGCTTATCTTTTTGGCGACCCCTCATACCAGTATTCTGCCTACTACTCACCTGCCCCCGGGGGGCCCATGGATGCGAGTGCCAGCGATGAGATTCGTGGTCTCGCTCTTGTTCCGGGTATGGATTACGCCGACAGTGCAAGTGCCATAAGCAACTCTTACTTCTACACGTCCAGAAGCAGCAGCCCCACGGATCCGACCTCGGGGGAATTGCGATCTGGAGGGGCGGATACGACAGGCAGCCTTCTCTATATACGGCGAAGCAAGTGACAGATATATCGAGCGACCTGTCGTTGGGCACCTACACTTATTACGGTATTGCCGCGGACTCCGCAGGAGACCTGTTCGTCTGCAGGCCTGATTCCGGTTATGAATGGGTGAAAATATTTAGAGTGGTTGGGACATTTGCGACTGAGATCGGTCACCTTCCCAGTAGGACCGATCCGAACAACCCAGACCCTGCCGGCGCACCTTTTCAGGGGCCGACCGCCGTTTCGCTGTCGCCCGACGGACATACCGCATACGTGGCCGACCGGGTTGCCCGAAAGGTGTTCATGTTCATGACGTCTGTGACGAAAATTGACGAAAGAGTGCCTCCGCATCCATATCAATTTGCCTTAAAGCAAAACTACCCCAATCCGTTCAACCCTACTACCATCATATCCTACGGGCTTGAGAAAGCCGGAAATGTCAACCTCGATGTGTACAACATACTTGGTGAGAAGGTCGCTGCTCTTGTGGACGGTTTCCAATCCGCGGGAGTCCACTCCGTTACATTTGACGGGTCAAGACTCCCGTCCGGAATATATTTCTATACTCTTCAAAACGGGGACAACAAGACAACAAAGAAAATGATTCTGATGAAATAACGACATTTGTCGCCTCCGCCTTATCACCGGATCCGCGTTTTGTTTTGCTGAACGATAAGAAATTGTTGGAATATCATGTTGGATTACAAAAGTATCTTAGAGTCATTGAAAGTAATATCGGAGGTCGATGTTCTGGTCTTAGGCGGAGGAACAGCCGGAACAGTTGCCGCAATCTCTGCCGCGCGCGAAAAAGTCAAGACTCTCGTAGTGGAGCAGTTCGGATTTCTGGGCGGGACTCAGACCGCTGCCCTTGTTACCCCTATGATGCCAAACCAAATTGAGCAGGAGCCGCTGAATCGCGGTATCGATTGGGAGATTAACTCTCGGATGATGGAGACCGGCGAATCCGGTCGATGGCCCGACGGGAATATGGGATGGTTCAATCCGGAAATGCTCAAAATAGTTCTGGAGCAGATGGTAGTTGAGGCGGGAGCGGACATCCTGTACTACACCATGTTTGAGGACTCAATCATGGACGGGAATGACATTCGCGGTGTAACGGTCCTGAACAAGGGCGGCAGGGGAACGATACTGGCGAGGCGCGTAGTTGATGCTACGGGTGATGCGGACGTCGCGTTCGGGGCCGGTGCCCCTTTCTTTTCGGGAGATGAAAAGACATTTACAAACCAACCCTTCTCGATAAGATTTTCGGCGGGCGGAGTCGACCTGAACCGATTTATTTCGTTTCTCGAATCATTGGGACGGGCGGAGGTCACACTCGATCCTCAAGGCTCCACCACCCCTTTGATTCATACCGCAATGGTGTGGGGAAGGAACTTTCCGCTTGAGCCGGTTTTTCGCAAGGCTGTTGAGGATGGAGTTCTCTTGGAAACGGACGGAAACTACTTCCAGGCGTTCACTGTCGCCGGGAGGCATGGAGAGCTGTTTTTTAACTGTCCCAGAATCACGCTTCAGGTGGACGGGACGAATCCTTCTCATTTGACGAGGGCACAAATACTCGGGAGGCAGGCGATACTCAGATATCTCGCATTCGTTCGCAAATATTTTCCTGGCTGTGAGCATGCGTCCATAACCAGCATAGCTCCAATGGTCGGCGTTCGCGAGTCAAGAAGAATAGACGGGGAGTACTTTCTGACAGTGGACGATATCCTGAGTGCAAAGAAATTCCAGGATGCAATTGCGAGGAGCAACTATCCAATCGACGTCCATAGTTCGGATGACAGGAGCGGGATGAAACTACAGCACTTGCCGCCCGGGACCTATTACGAGATTCCGTATCGGTGCATCGTGCCGAAGAAGGTTGAGAATCTGCTCGTGCCAGGGAGGTGCCTGTCCGCATCATTCGAGGCACAAGGCTCAGTCCGGATTCAGACAAATTGCCGCGCCATGGGCGAGGCGGCGGGTCTGGCGTCTTCAATGTCACTCGAGAGAAGCATTTCTCCTCGTCAGGTCAATGGTTCTGATCTCAGGCAGGCATTGCGTCAAAAGGGAGCCAGCTTGTGAACGGTTGTAATATCCTTTCAATTAAGGCTTATGTTTTGAAAATTTACATGAAGGGGTGTCCACGTTGATTGTTGCCGCTCTAATCTTGCTCCTCTTTGTTGCCGCCGCCTCCCTTATGTTTCTACGAAAGTTGCCGGCTATAGTAGCCCTGCCGCTCCTCGCGCTTGGCATTGGCGTGGTAGAGTTGGTGGCCGGGCATCTGTCGCTAAATGAATTCTTCATGGTAATAGTGGCTAACGGCGCCGAAAGACTGGTCGAACCGATTATCATCATAATATTCGGAGGTACGATTAGCGTTGTCCTGCAAAAGTCAGGCGTAGCAGAGAATCTTGTGAAGATTGGAGCGGAGCTTGCAGGTTCGAGCCCGTTGGCAGTGTCTCTGGTTGTGCTGGCCGTTGTAGGACTCCTTTTCACTACAATAACGGGATTGGGTGCAGTGATCATGATAGCTACGGTCGTATTGCCGATCCTTGCTTCGGTCGGGGTCCGTGAAGAAGTTGCAGGCGGGATTCTCCTGTTTGGCATAAGTCTCGGCGGACTGTTGAACGTGAACAATTGGGCGGTCTACAAGACTGTTCTGACGATCGGCCCCACGACAATTTCGAGCTACGCGTTAATCCTTTTCCTGGTACAAATCCCCATAGCCGTGATTTTCATTATCGCTGAATTGTGGCGTACCAGATCGATTCGGCTGGGCTGGTCCAAGATTCTGAAGTTCACGGCCTTTGTTGCCGGAGCGGCTCTA
>JAJYOS010000584.1 GCA_021796055.1 Bacteroidota bacterium | reverse complement strand
GACTAATTCGTTCAGGTATGCGGATCCGCCGACCGTTTCCAGGTGGCCCGTTCTTCTGAGCTCCTCGCGAATTGTTATAACGTCTATCTCCTGGTTGCGGGTATAAAGCTCCAGCATCGCTGCGAAGATTCTTTCGTTTGCAGTCGAATAGAAATATTCCGGCTGCAGAAGCTCGATCGCCGGGGGGACGGCATGCCTGTCGAGCAGCATCGCCCCGAGGACAGCTTTCTCCGCTTCCGTATCCTGAGGCGGAATCCTGCCGCCGGTCAGGTTATCGGTACCCTGCGTAAAATCCCTTGTTTTCCTTTGTTCGAAATCGGTTGCCATCAGTCTCTAATCTTAAATCCTATTGTTTTGAAATCCCGGGTCTGAACTCAAAGCTCGTCGTAGAGTTTCCTCATCTTCTGCACGTCTTCCCATGCGGGCCTTTTCCAGTTGGGGTTTCTTAGCAAGGCTGCAGGGTGAAAAGTAACCATGACTTTTATTCCCTCGTACAAGTAGATATTGTTGCGCAGTTCTGTCAGGGTAACGTTGGTTTTCAGGAGAGTTTGTCCGGCTATCCTGCCGAGGCAGAGAATCAGTTTCGGCTTGATTATCTCAAGCTGTTTCTTCAGGAAAGGCTCACACGCCTCGACTTCATCGGGAATGGGATCGCGGTTATTCGGCGGTCTGCATTTCAGGATATTACATATATAAACATCTTCGCGGCGTAGCTGAACTGCCGCGAGTATCTTGTTAAGCAGCTGCCCTGCGCGACCGACAAACGGCTCGCCCTTTTCGTCTTCGTCGGCGCCGGGGGCCTCACCGATCAGGACCAGCTTTGAGTTCGGATTGCCGACGCCGAAGACGAAATTCTTTCGCGTGCTGCCGAGTTGACACTTTTTGCAACCGGAAACCCGCGAATCTAACGTCGCCAGAGAGTCGCTTTCGTACCAGTGAGGATCGATCATCCATTGAGGATTCAATACTTTCCCTTCAAACAGCTCACGATCTTCCGCTACTCTTATGGTCTTTGACTTCTGTTTCAAATCCGGCTCGCTTTTCCCGGGGTGGCTCTCGCCTTTGATCTCATCGGATTGAAGCGGCCGAGTTTCAACGGTAGCTGCGGTTCCATCCTCGGATTCTCCTCCCTTAGCCGCAGCGGGGAGGAAAGTCTCGTCACCGAAGAGTTCGGCCTGCTGTCTAAGGAAGAGTTCAACATCCTTTAAGACCTTTTCCGGTTGATTTTCATTTCCCATTGATTAACAAATTTATTTGTGGCCTGCCTGAAATCCAAGTCGCGGGGAATCCGTGCGGTCAGCTGTTTTTTGCGCTCTCAAAGTCCGCAATGGATGTATTTAGTCATCCTTCTTCTTTGCCCGTGTCTGAAAGGCATCGAAGCGCATCGTTACGGTCGTACCTTTTCCCACTTCGCTGGCTATCTCTATCTCGCCGCCATGCTCCTCCACGATTCGCCGGCTTACTGCGAGTCCCAGGCCGGTGCCTTTGCCTGGTTCCTTTGTGGTGAAGAACGGTGTGAATACTCTCTCCAGATTGCCGGCTTGAATTCCTTCACCGGTGTCCTCGATCGTCACAACGACGCGCTCTCTCCCCTGTTCCTTTCCGTTTACGCCGGTTCTTACCGCCAATTCTCCCCCCATTTTCATCGCCTGGAACGAGTTGACGACGATGTTCAGGAAGACTTGATACAGCAGGGCAGGGTCGCCGTAGACCTTCGGAATGTCCTGACCGAGCATCTGCGTGGTGTTGATGGATCCCATCTTGAACTGGAGCTGGACAAAACTCAGCACGTCGCGAATTACGCCGTTTATGTCGACCGCTTGGAGCGACAGCATCTTGGGCCTTGCGAAGTCAAGGAGCTGGCGCATTAACTGGGATATCCGCTTCGCCTGTTCTATGATCATGGACAGCTCCTGGTAGCCTTTGTCGGTCTTCTTCATATCAAGAAGCATGAACTCTGCGTTGCCTGATATGATATTCAGCGGCGTTCCTATCTCGTGAGCTATGCCCGCGGCCAGCTGGCCGGTGGTCGCAAGCTTTTCGGTCTGTATGATCTGCTGCTCGAGACTCTTTCTCTCGCTAATGTCCGATTCGATTCCCATATAACCGATCTTGGTTCCGTCGAGGTAAATGGGAGCTATGCTCAGCCAAACGGGTATTTCGATCCCGTCCTTCCGCCTGTTTATTATTTCACCCTTCCAGTTGTCGTATCTCTGAAGCGAGTCCCACATCTGCGCGTAAAATTCCTGCGTCGAGTGTCTGGACTGGACGAGTGAAGTCGATTTCCCGATCGCCTCCCCGTGCGAATAGCCGTAAATCTTCGTGAAGGCATCGTTCACGTCGACGATCTTTCCGTCTACAGTCGTAATTATGATAGCATCCGTGGAATGTTCGAAGGCGCTGCGGAAGAGCTCGAGGCGCCTTTGAAGGAGCTTCTCGGAGGTGATGTCTTTGTTGAGGCCTATCACTCCGGTAAACCTGCCGTCGGGATCGAGCAGGGGATACCACGATTTGAGGAGGTAGACAATTTCTCCGTTCGGCTTTACGATGCGGTGCAATGAGTTCTCAACGGCGGCATGGTTCGAGAAAATAGCCCCGAATTCCTCCTCGATCCGCTTCTTGTCTTCTCCGTGAACTATGTCGAGAGGGTGGAGTTTCCCGCTCAGAAAGTCGTCCCGTGAATATCCGGTAATCTTCTCCACGTTTCCGCTGACGTAGTAGACCTTCCCTTCCTTGTCGAATTGAAATATGAGGTCGTTCCCGGCGCGAACCATCTGCGCCAGCTGCGGAATCGATCGTATTGTCCTTTCGGTGAAATCCTGGAAAACGATCCCGAGGACGTTGTCTTGCCTTATGGAAGAGATAATTTTGCCGTAGACCTGTCTGCCGGAATGTGCGAGGGTTAACTCGGTCTCTTCTCCGCTTTCCAGGGAAGTGAGAGCCGGTGAGTTAAGGAAGATTTCGTTCAAATCCTTGTCGGAGCGGCCGTCTCCGCTGATTTCGATGAACCTTTGCGTTGAGCCGACAATTCTCCCGCTCGCGTCCGCGAACACCCCGCATATGCCCGCGTACGACATAATTTCTACAACACCCCTGAAGCGGGGATTTTCTTTCTCTGAGTCCATCTGCTGTTTTAAGCCGCCCTGCTCTGTGAATACCAGCGAGAACTTATCGGAGCATCTACACGGTGCGAGAGAAGATCGGCTTTTCCTTCATCATCCTTTCAAGGTAAGCATCGAAGACCATCGCGATGTTTCTGACGACGAGTCTTCCCATATCTGTAATAATTATCTTATCGTTCGTCAACTTCAGTAGATTGTCCTGAATGAATTCATCGAGTTTCGGAAGGGCAGCGGCGAAGTATTCGTCGAAGTTGATCCCTGCCTTTCTCTCGACGTCGCGCTTGTTCAGCTCCATATCACACATCAGGCGCATTATCACATGCTGCCGGATTATATCGTCTTCCGTCATCTTGTAGCCGAGGACTACGGGGAATCGTCGCGACTCAATCGCATCGTAATAGTCCTTGAGTGACTTATAGTTCTGGGAATATACGTGATTGAACTGACTGATCGCCGAATTTCCAAACGCGTACAAATCGGCGCCGGAATGCGTGGAGTATCCCTGAAAATTCCGGTAGAGTGTCTTTTCCTTCTGAGCAACGGCGAGTTCGTCATCAGGCCTGGCAAAGTGGTCCATCCCGATGTAGACATAACCCGAGCTTGTCAGGAGTTCTATCGTCATCTTCAGGATTTCCAGTTTCATTTCGGGCGGCGGGAGGGTGTTCTTGTCTATCAGCTTCTGGTGGGATTTCAGCCATGGCACATGCGCGAAATTGAAAACCGCGATCCTTTCTGGAGAAATTGCCACTACCTTGCGCAGGCTATCCTCGAAAGACTTCAGAGTCTGGTAAGGAAGGCCGTAAATCATATCGAGATTGACACTCTTGAACCCAAGCTTGCGGCTCCAGTCCACCGCATCGCGGGTGATCTCTTCAGGCTGGATCCTGTTTACCGCCTCCTGAACCTTAGGATCGAAATCCTGTACACCCATGCTAATCCTGTTAAAACCGGACTCGCGGAAAGCCTGCATATGTTTAA
>JAJYOS010000583.1 GCA_021796055.1 Bacteroidota bacterium | reverse complement strand
GGAAAAGGGGGTCAAGAAGATTTTGTTAAATGGCCAGGCTATCGAAGGGAATTTCATCCCGGTTGCCAAGCTTGACCCGGAGAATGTAGTTCACGTTGTGTTGGGATAGCGCGCCTTCACCGGCAGCCGATGGTCCGATGTGGCGAGACCTACAAAAAACAAAGGAGATGTCATGAAGAAATACTTCCTCTTGTTTTGCTTACTCGTTCCGCTCCTTGCCATTACAAAAGCGAGTGTGGCGCAAACGGGTACCCCAGATAGATCGGTGGTGCATCGGAGTTGGTGGAACGAGCGATTTCCTGGTTATCCCTCGAACAAGGACACTACTCTTCCGCTCATACGTGTGGTGGGAAATAGATTCGTCAATTCTTTGGGCGACACAATTCTATTCGAAGGGCTTTCCATCGCCGATCCGACCAAGATTTTGGGAGATGGCCACTGGAGCAAAAGTCTATTCGTCGAGATAAAGAAGCTCGGAGCGATGATAGTCAGGATACCCGTCCACCCCGTTGCCTGGCGCGGCGAGACTCCTGCCAGATATCTGAGACTCCTTGATCAGGCTATCGATTGGTGTACCGAAGAAAGCCTGTATGTAGACATAGACTGGCACTCGATAGGGAATCTCGAAGAGGGACTTTTCCAGGATCCGATGTACGAAACGTCCCTGACGGAGACATACAATTTCTGGCGGACGATAGCCATGCACTTCGCCGGCAACAACACGGTGGCGTTCTCGGAAATATTCAACGAACCGACCGACTTTCGTGGGCAACTCGGTAACCTATCCTGGAAAAAATGGAAACAGATCAACGAGAACGTCATTCATCTCATCAGAGCCTACGATAACAAAAGCATCCCGCTGGTCGCCGGTTTCGACTGGGCGTATGATCTAACTCCGCTCCGCTACGATCCGATCAACGCTCGCGGGATCGCTTATGTGGTTCACCCTTATCCGCACAAAAGGACTCCGCCCTACGTTCCGAAATGGGAAGAGGACTGGGGTTTCGCCGCCGATGAGTATCCAGTTGTGGCGACTGAGCTCGGTTTCACGCTTCCGGACACTTCGGCCGACTTGGCTTACGGAAGGACGATCATGAAGTACTTTGCCGACAAGCATGTCAGTTGGATTTGGTGGGTGTTCGATCCCAACTGGGGGCCTGCGATGTTTACGTCGTGGAAGACGTACCATCTTACTTTAGGTGGAAGGTTTTTTGAGGAAGCTGTTCACAACGAAATCCCGGGGTTGGACTCGTTGTCAACTCGCTGATTTGAACACACCTCGACCGCCGGCTTAGCCAAATCAGGTTTGCCGGCGGAATTCCATCTTCAGTTTGTATCTCAGCACCGATAGGCATGACGAGTAAACTCGCTTTGCGCCCACGTCCGCAATGCCATTGGCCGCAGAGTTGCATTCTGTTATTGGGAACGAACTCATCCTCGAATTGCATGAAGGGCCTGGCCAATTAACAGGCTTCAGGTTTGATCCATGAAAGAAGTGCACTTTTCAACTATATTAATTGAGATGAACATCTGATTGACTGATCATCGGCTTGTTTTGGAATTCCGGTCCTAGACAGTTTGAAGTATCATGAGGGAAATCACGATGGCCTTTGTTAGCATATAGAATGTTTACGGTGCGAGGTGCTGCGGCGATTCGATTTAGAGTCTATTAATTGGGGAGCAAGTGAAGCTTTCAATTTGCTTCCGGCCGAGTTACGTACCGGAAGCGCTTAATGATTGAGGAGATCCGAATGTATTTACCAAAGGAACATCGTTACGACAATATGAAATACAACAGATGCGGGAAAAGTGGTGTGAAGTTGCCCGCGATTTCGCTCGGCATGTGGCACAACTTCGGCGGGGTCGACCTGCTCGAGAATTCACGGACGATGGCGCGTCACGCCTTCGACCTCGGAATAACACATTTTGATCTCGCGAACAATTACGGTCCGCCTCCCGGTTCTGCAGAAGAAACGTTGGGATACATTCTAAGGAATGATCTCCACGGTTACCGCGACGAGCTCATTATTTCGTCTAAGGCTGGATACGGAATGTGGCCCGGACCATACGGCGACTGGGGATCCAGAAAATTTCTCGTCGCGAGCCTAGACCAGAGCCTGAAACGCATGGGCCTCGACAATGTTGATATCTTCTATCACCATCGCCCCGATCCGGAGACGCCGCTCGAAGAAACGATGGGCGCTCTCCAAGACATCGTCAGGAGCGGGAAGGCGCTTTATGCGGGCATCTCAAATTATCCGCCTGAATTGACGCGGAGGGCGGAAGAAATCATGAAGTCTGCAGGGATGCATATTTTGATTCATCAACCCAAGTACAGCATGTTCGAGAGATGGATTGAAGATGGACTCCTAAAAGAAGTGAAGGATGACGGCATAGGCTGTATAGTGTTCTCTCCGCTTGCGCAGGGGCTACTGACGGACAGGTACCTCGACGGAATTCCTGCCGACTCACGCGCGGGGAGACCAACCGGCTTTCTCAGGCCCGAGCAGGTTACGGAGGAGAAGGTGATGAAAGTCAGGAAGTTGAACGAATTGGCGAAGGCTCGCGGCCAGAAGCTGGCTCAGATGGCGCTTTCGTGGGTTCTGCGGCATAAAGAGGTCACCTCGGCCGTCATCGGCGCCAGCAGGATCAGTCAGATAGACGACGCAGTAAGCGCGGTTTCGAGCCAGCCCTTCAGCGTGGATGAGCTTCGAAAGATAGACGGCATTCTCGCGGGGAAGTAGATTATAGATGAACAATCTCGGCGATGCATCTGGCGCCAAAGGTGGCGAAGGTGGGAAACGCGGCCCCTCCGATCATGGACTCTCCGCAGTCTTGCTTTGGTCGTGCCCCGACAAGAAAGGACTCGTCGCGAGAATATCTCAATTCCTCTACGAACGCGGCGGAAACATAATAGACCTCGACGAGCACGTCGACCGGAGCGACAATACTTTTTTCCTCCGTGTCGAGTGGGACATGAGAGGCTTCAGTGTTTCTCCCGACAAGCTCAATGATGCCATCTTACCGCTGGCAGGCGAATACGGTGCAAGGTGGACGATCAGGCTCAACGACAAGAAGCGCAGGCTGTCTATATTCGTTTCAAAGCTAGGACACTGTCTGCAGGAAATACTCTGGCGACTCGAGCTCGGAGAGTTCGAAGCCGAAATTCCGGTCATCGTCTCCAATCACGCGGATCTTCGTCCAATCGCGGAGCGTTACGAAATCCCATTCCACGTGTTTCCAATGACGAAAGAGAACAAGGAAGAGGTCGAAGCGCAGCAGCTCACGCTTCTTGAGAGGGAACAAGTGGATACGATCGTCCTCGCAAGGTACATGCAGATACTCTCTCCGGCGTTTGTCAAGAAATATCCTGAGAGGATCGTGAACATTCATCACTCTTTTCTCCCTGCGTTTGCGGGAGCGAACCCGTACGGGAAAGCGTTCGACCGCGGGGTGAAGATCATCGGCGCTACGTCGCATTACGTGACGGATCTATTGGATGAGGGGCCCATAATCGAGCAGGATATCGCTCGCGTTTCGCACAGGGACTCGCTCGTGGACTTGATCCGCAAAGGAAGGGACCTCGAAAGACTCGTCCTCGCCCGCGGAGTGCAATTGCATCTTGAGGACAGGGTGCTGGTACACGGAAGAAAAACCGTGGTTTTCGGCTGACTTCACAATAGCTTTGCTCTACAGCGACTCGCCTCCATGGTGAATAGCGGATGCGCTGTCTCGCCATTGATATTGAGTCATCGAAGGGGTACTCTTGCTGAAGAGTCATTGAGCAGATCAACCTGACTTCACTTACTCTTTAAATTACCCGCAGAATCGCTTGAAATGAGTTCGGTGAAGTAGACTCCGAAAATTCGCAGGGCTTTTATCGAATTGCCTCCGCCGATTATGCATGCTTTTGACGGCGATGGCGAAATTGTTGCATTCACACCGGAGGCTGTCTTTCATTACATCGAAGCTATTTGTTATCTTTACGTCGTAACAAGAAATTTATCCCAAAAAATGGTCTTAGCTTCCCGGGAGGATATTTGATCGAATTCATTCCACAACCCTACAAGCTCTTTAATAAGATTCAGAACTATGAGCGCCTTTCC
>JAJYOS010000582.1 GCA_021796055.1 Bacteroidota bacterium | reverse complement strand
GCCGGGAGTTGATCTGTCGCGAAAACGAAGCCAGGTCCGCGCGGTAGAGTTGTGCCTGGCGTGCCTCGCTCGCCGCTATCAGTTTGGATACGAGCTGCATGTCCTGCATGCGCACGCTGTCGACGATTGCCGCTATCCTCGCCGAGTCAGCCGCGGCGGTTTCGGCTTGTGGCCTTCCGAGGCTGACGGAGAGCTTGCCGCCGCCGTAGCTGATTTGTGTACCAAGGAGCGAAGCTGTTACGAACAACGCGACAAATGAGACAGCAATCAGGGCCGGCACGAATATTCTATAGCTGTGTCTCCGCCGCACCCTGTCTTCACGCGCCGCCGGAGGGGCAGGGAGGAACGCGAAATTTGGCGGTCGCCCGTGGGCCGGCACACTCCAGCGGCCGAGCGCGAGGAGTGTCCGGCGGTATTCCGCTGCGTCGGCTCTGCACTTTTCGCACGAGTCAAGGTGGGCCTGTATCGCTTTGCTCGCGGATTCGTCCGGCTCGCCCAACACGAACGAAACCATCTCTTCCTTAATATCTTCACATCGCATTTCTCAAAATCTCCTCGATGAATCTGTTCTTGTTCAGGGATTCCTTCAGACCGCGAAGTCCCGTATACATGCGCGTCTTCACAGTGTTGACAGGAA
Source organism: Bacteroidota bacterium (assembly GCA_021796055.1). The sequence goes on along the minus strand of JAJYOS010000582.1, from coordinate 3,474 downwards.
TGCTGAGTATCTCGGCGATTTCGGTGAACTTCAAATCCTGGTAGAGCTTCATCACAATCACGACCCGCTGTTCGTCAGGAATCGAAGTCAGCGCCCTCTCGCACAGGCGCCGCAGCGCGATCCCGTCGATCCGCCCCTCCAGGTCAACCGGGTCTGTTTCCGGAAAGTCCGCGGTCTCGTCTGTACCGTCCGTGCGTAACCCCGTTTTGCTGCCGAAGCCGTTCTTCCGGTCCCGGATATGATCGAGCGCGCAGTTGTGGGCGATCCTGTATAACCATGGCGCGAACTTATCGTTCTCGTTCAGCTGGTTGAGTCTGGAATAAGCCGTTATGAATGTCTTCTGGCAGACATCTTCCGATTCGTCGATATCTGCGAGAAATCTGTACAAGAAGCTCAAAATTTTCTCGTACCACATTCTCGTAATGAGGTTGAAGACGAAAAGGTCTCCGGCCTTGAACCTCGCGATAAGTTCCGATTCTGCATTGTCAGGCATGCACTAGTAAGACGAGAGTTATTGTGAAAAAGTTTTTGGAAGCCGGGGTAATGCCATGACTTCAGCCAAGGGCATCTGTCCCGCAACAGGCCGGTTGGTTTTGAGACGCGTATTTGGGAAGAAGTCCACTGCACCTTTGACAATTGGGCGCCAGCTGGTCAGCGGTTGAGCCGGCTCCGGCAGCCGCGGGCAGCCGGAGCGCTGTCGGCGGAATTAGTGAAGAAATGGAATTACGTCACGGCAATTCTGAAGGTCATTGATGAACCCTTCTGAGCCAGATCTCTCTCCAGTAATTGAATTCATTCCGGGGACACCCCCCGAACGTATGGTCGTAGGTGCAGGTGTTTTTCTCCAGCAGGACGGTATCCCTCACCTCGACCATTTCGCCGCTGTGTTCCAGAATAATTCTTTCGATGCGGCTTCTCACCCTGAAACGCTTGCCGCAATATCTCTTCATGTCCGGGATGAAGGCCAGTCCCCTGTTCTTCCCATTTGCATCGAGCGTGGCTTCAATTTCCCGGATAGGCTTAACATCGACGATCTCCCCCGGCTGAAGGCTTAGCGTCTCTTCCGGTGTGCTCAGGATCGTCTTCCCGGGATTGGCAGGCTTAAGCTTCTCCAGGAGTTTCCGTACAACCGGGCTCGTGGTTGCCATTATTGCATCAGTGCCCGTGCAGGAGCCGGAGAGAAGGTCCTCACATGTTTTTACTATCTTCTTCGATCGGGAAATGGTGCCGGTGGACTCCCGGAGTCGGGTTGATTGACAGAAGTACGTCTTCTCATCCCGCCTGGTCTTCAGGCGGCCTCTCAGCTTCTCCGAATCTGCCTGGCATGTCGGTCCAGCTTCGGCCTGCCCGGCTGCTTTCCTGAGCCAGGCCGCCTTCCAGAATAAACGACAACTCCTGCCGCATCCACCATGAGCGATGCCGGTGCATCGCAGCCCCTCCAGGAAGAAGACGTCGTCATTCTTGAACTCGGCCATCTGCAGCGTAAGATCCAGGCCCATGATCCCTACGCAGGTTTTGCTCGCTTTACTCAAAACCCTGAACTTCTTGCCGCAGTATTCGATCATCTCCGGCATGAAGGGGAGACCATCAAGCGTTCCATCCCCGTCGAGGGTCTCGATAATCTCCGATGGCGCGAGTACCTCGACAATTTCACCGACTCTAATGAATTTCGCCGTGTCGCCGGTCAATCTATTTGCACCTTCTGTTCGCCTTCAAAGTCCCACCCCATTGATGCTGAAAGAAACCACACTGCAAAGACGCCAAACCTCCGCCATGTACGGATCGGCCGTAACCATAAGTTGTGACAAAAGTCCGGTCATTCCGCGTTGGCCCTCCATTAAGCGTTCCGTCATTTTTCAAAACACTGTCCGAGGAGTAAGAGAGAAAACGCCGGAAGAGGATTATGCCCCTTCTGTTCAAGAAAATAATGTGCCTGCTTTTCTCAAGATTCGTCGATCGCCAGACTCTGACTCCTTTAAGTCGCAAATTTAGAAGGACGGAGCGGAGACTGTCGCGGCACCCTGCCCCATCGACTTGAATTGCAAATCAATCGTCAGTATTCACAACCATCGGGGCAATGAAGATGTTCCCTGAACAACTTGGACAAGGGACGAGCGGCGAGGGGGTTGATGCAAGTCCTCGGCGCCCTCAGTTCATCGTGCTCTTCAGGATTGCTTTCCCGTGCTCCCGTCCGTTTTCAATGAACACTTTATCGCAGTCGAATCCGGCGGTTATTGCACCGGCCACGTATATCCCAGGAACATTTGTCTCGAATGTCTGTGGATTGTGGTTCGGGATCCCTGTCTTATCATTGACTTCGATTCCTATGTTTCGCAGGAAGCTGACGTCAGGATGATAACCTATCATTGCATACAAAAAATCACAGGGCATCGTCCGTCTGCCCCCGTTTATCTCCGCGTCGACGCTGTCAGGTCGTATTTCGAGGATCCGGCAATTGAAGAGTGCCGTGACCTTGCTCTCTTTCAGCAGGGCATCGATCTTCGGACGCACCCAGGGTTTGACGTCCTTGCTGAAGGTCTTTCCCCTGTGGACCAGTGTCACAACAGCCCCGTGCGCGTGCAAATCCAGCGCAGCGTCGACCGCGCTGTTGTTTCCGCCTATCACAATAATCCGCTGCCCGGAATGTGTTTCCCCTTCCTTGTAGAAATGCGATACATTGGGGAGTGTCTCGCCCGGAACACCGAGCATGTTGGGATTGTCGAAGAAACCGGTTGCCACCACGACTTTGTCGGCTGAAACAAAACTCAAATCCGATGTGGCAGGGCCCTTGAATCCGATACTGAAGCATCCCTCTCCGCCCGATTCACGCTTGACCGAGACCACTTCTGAATTACCCTTGAACTCGATCTGATACGACTCTGCCACATGCCTGTAGTATTCTACGGTCTCGGCGCGGGTCGGGTGCGGGGAAGGCAATGCCTCGATCGTCGATCTCATCACGGCGGCGATTTTCCTGAGAAAAGATTTGTCCCCCGGACCGGACAGAGGCTGGCCTGTCGAGGATGTCGGGTTCAACGCGTTTCTCCATGCAGAACTATTCGTCATAGCGCGGAAACCTTTCTTAAGCCTGTAAATGCCCCTTTGCACGAGTACTCCTCCGGCTGACCTCGTGTCCGACGAACCGAGTTCGAAAGTAACGTCGCCAATCTCAAGCTGTTCGAGTGAGGAGAAGAAAACCATATCACGTGGGAAGTTCTGAAGGGAAGCCGGGATGTAAATAAGCGTTCGGAATCAGACCGTCATACTTCCCGTAGACGATGAGCGTCGGGACTGAGATCTTCCCCAGCTTGCTGTAGGTGGGCTCGTCGAGCATGCCGTAGACGCTTCTTACAACGGCGTAAGCAAAGCCCTTGAATCACTCAGGGTTACATTCCCTGCCGCTCGCGGCGTCATTCCGGCGAAAGCCGGAATCCAGAAACTGGATGCCAGCGTTCGCTGGCATGACCGAACGAT
>JAJYOS010000032.1 GCA_021796055.1 Bacteroidota bacterium | reverse complement strand
TTGTCTATACTGAAAGTCGACGGAGAACAGAAGATATGAGATTATCTCTCCCAAATATATTGCCGAAGATTTTCCCTACTGTTCGAGCGGGTGGAAATCGGATTGACTTATCACCGGAACTCTTGAAGGCGTCTACGAGCCCTGTGGATGAGCTTTACAAATTTCATAACAGTTCCGAAGAGGGCCTAACAAGCGAGGAGGCCGAGCGGAGACTCGAAGAGTATGGGGCTAACGTTGTGGTACGCGAGAAAAGGAATGGCGGGCTTAAGCTCCTCATCAGCGCAATCGTAAACCCTCTCGTCATTCTCCTTGCCGTTCTCGCGACCGTTTCACTTCTAACTCAGGATGTCGAAACGGCCGTCATCATCGGCGTCATGGTCGTGATGGGAATCGTCCTCAGATTCGTACAGGAGTATCGCGCAGATACTGCTGCCGCAAAGTTGAAAGCCATGATCCATGTAACGGCAACGGTGCTGCGCGATGGCGCTCCTAAGGAGGTCCCTCTTGCCGAAATCGTGCCCGGGGATGTAGTGAAACTTGCGGCCGGGGATATGATCCCGGCAGACGTCAGGCTTCTGGCCTCGAAAGATTTGTTCGTTATCCAGAGCAGTTTGACGGGGGAGTCGCTTCCTGTGGAGAAATTTGATACTCTCCAAAATGGGGAGACCCGTTCTCCGCTTGAGTCGCAGAACCTTTGCTTCCTCGGAACGAGCGTGGAGAGTGGATCAGGTGCCGCCTTGGTAGTGCATACCGGTTTTAAGACCTATCTCGGACAAATGGCGGGGCTCATTACGTCTCAGACACAGGAGACGAGCTTCGACAAGGGTGTCAAGCGCTTCACATGGCTTATGCTGCGGTTTATGTTCGTGATGGTGCCATTCGTGTTCCTAATTAACGGCCTGACAAAGGGAAGCTGGCGCGAGGCATTCTTTTTCGCTCTCGCGGTCGCGGTCGGCCTGACTCCCGAAATGCTCCCTATGATAGTTACCGTGTGCCTTTCCAAAGGCGCGATAGCGATGTCGAAGAAGAAGGTCATTATTAAACGACTTAATTCGATACAAAACCTGGGGGCGATGGACGTCTTGTGTACGGATAAGACCGGCACTCTGACAGTCGATCATGTCATCCTGGAACAGCACTGCGATGTAGTTCAAAACGAAGACGACGATGTCCTTATGCTCGCTTATCTGAACAGCCATTTCCAGACGGGCTTAAGGAACATACTTGACAGGGCCATACTTGCGCGAAGGGAAATTCACGAACAACTTCACATCCCGGAACATAAGAAGGTCGATGAGATACCTTTCGATTTTTCCAGAAAGGTCATGTCGGTAGTTGTGGAGCTGCCGGACGCGAAAACCAGGATGATCACCAAAGGAGCGCCGGAAGAGATATTTAAGAGATGTAATGATTTTGAATTGGATGGCGAGGTCCATCCGATTGATCCGGTTCTCATCACCGACCTTAAAGAGGAATATGAAAGGCTGAGTCGGGATGGCTTCAGGGTACTTGCTCTCGCGTATCGAGACCTGGATCGGAAGCAAGCGTACACCAAGGATGATGAAACCGGGATGATACTGAAGGGGTACCTCGCCTTCCTTGATCCGCCCAAGGAAACTGCTTCCCCTGCCATCCAGGCGCTTCAGAACCATGGGATCGCCGTGAAAGTTCTCACCGGCGACAACGAATTAGTGACAAAGAAGATTTGTAGTGAGGTCGGCCTTGCGGTTGATCACATGCTGCTGGGGAGCGACGTTTCTCAGATGTCGGACGTTGATCTTACGGAAGCTGCCGAGAAGACCACGGTCTTCGCGAGGTTGTCGCCAGCGGACAAGCAGAGGATCGTTAAAGCCCTACAATCAAAGGGGCATGCAGTAGGTTTTATGGGGGATGGCATAAACGATGCTGCCGCCCTTCGGGCCGCCGATGTCGGTATCTCAGTCGATTCGGCGGTGGATATCGCCAAGGAATCAGCAGACGCGATACTCCTTGAAAAGAGTCTCATGGTCCTCGAGGAGGGGGTCGTCGAGGGAAGAAAGGTTTTCGCAAATATTCTGAAGTACATTCGTATGGGAGCAAGCTCTAATTTCGGCAACATGTTCAGCGTTCTTGGCGCGAGCATCTTCCTCCCTTTTCTGCCGATGTTGCCAATACAGATATTGACGAATAATCTTCTGTATGATATTTCGCAAACATCGATCCCGACTGATGACGTCGATCCCGAACAAGTCTCAAAACCGCGCCCATGGTCAATCGGTGAGCTCTCGCGCTTCATCCTGTTTATCGGTCCCGTGAGCTCAATCTTTGATTATACCACTTTTTTCATGATGCTCTATCTCTTCCATTGCTGGGATCCGTCGCGCGGTCCGCTTTTCCAGACAGGCTGGTTTGTCGAGTCGCTGCTGACACAGACGTTGATCATACATGTCATCAGAACTAACAAGATTCCATTTCTGCAGAGCAGGGCAAGTTGGCCGTTGATGCTTACGAGCGTCATAGTGATGGCAATAGGTATTTACCTACCGCACTCTCCATTTGCGGCAGCGCTTGGCTTTGTCGGGTTGCCTGCGTTGTACTGGCCATTAATAGTACTTACGCTGCTTAGTTACGTAGTCTTGACACAGTTTGTGAAGAGCTTCCTGCTTAAGAAGGGATGGCTGTAAGGCGAAACTTACGGTGTCGAATAACGCATTAACATGTTGTGCATGAAGCGCTTTAGATTGCGCAGAATGAATCCACTACCTCAAAGTCGTTTTTAAGTTTGGAAAGGATTTATGGATAAACCGTTTCACATTGCGACAGCACAAGATATTCTTGAAGGGAAAGTCACAGACATATACTTCCATCGTGCGATGGAGGTGCTGAAGGCGAAAGGGGTACAAGCTCGCGTTAAGGCCGAAATTGTCGTCAAGCGGTTTCCGAGGAATTATCCATGGGCGGTCCTGGCCGGCCTTGATGAAGCCATGGCGCTGTTGCAGACTCTGCCTGTCAAAGTGAAATCGATGTCTGAAGGAACGGTCTTTTATGCCGGTGAACCTGTTATGGTGGTTGAAGGGCTGTACGGAGATTTCGCAATACACGAAACAGCGCTCCTCGGTTTTCTCTGCCAGGCGTCCGGCATAGCGACGAAGGCAGCCCGGGTTCGAGTTGCGGCAGGCGAGAAGCCTGTTGTCCATTTCGGGGCACGCAGGATGCACCCAGCGATTACTCCTATGATAGATCGCAATGCCTACATCGGTGGATGCGATGGCGTTGCCACTGTAGCCGGCGCGGAAGTCCTTGGTATTACTGCCAGTGGGACCATGCCTCACTCTATGATCCTCCTCTTCGGCGATACCGTGGAGGCGGGAAAAGCGTTTGATGAGGTAATTGATCCACTTGTGCAGCGAACCGTCCTCATCGACACGTTTGGAGATGAGAAATTCGAATCGATCAGGGTGGCAGAAGCTTTGGGGAAAAAGTTGTTTGGCGTCCGGCTTGACACCCCAAGCTCACGAAGGGGAGATTTTCTGGCCATCTGTAAAGAGGTTAGGTGGGAATTGGACATTCGCGGGTTCAAGAATGTGAAGATTCTCGTCAGCGGAGGAGTCAACGAATTTTCAATCAACGAATTGAACGATGTGGTCGATCTTTACGGCGTCGGCACTTCCATTAGCAGCGCACCGGTCCTGGACTTCGCTCTGGATATTGTCGAAATCGACGGAACACCCGTGGCGAAGCGCGGAAAGTTTTCAGGAGAAAAGGCCGTGTTCCTGAACAAGAAGACCGGGGAACGCTACGTCGATCTTGCGTCTGCAAAGCGGAAAAAGGGTTTCGTGTCTCTCCTTAACTCGCAGCTTGACAAGGGGAATAGACTTGTCGCGGGGGCATCTCCTAGCGAGATAAGGAATTATGTTTTAAAACAGATAAAAGGCCTGAAACTAGAAATTGAACCCGAATCTTCGCGGCGATGAGTTCACAGCGATTGTTGCCCAACTTATGGGCCGTCGCCTTGAAAATACGGACGTCTTATCCCTTTTCTATGAGAGAGCTATGCGCGGAGGCATGTCGGCCGCGTTTAATGATCTGGCGTTTTACGCTAAGAGCTTTCAGAAAGTGACGCGACTCCTATCCGATGAGAAACTTGACGATAGGACAAAAGAGATCGCGGCGGAAGAACTCAAGTCGCTAATCACTAAGTTCACAGGCTCATTGGAGATTATTCTGTCAAGTCTGACTCTGGAGGAACGCGAAGTGTTGCGTTCAAGATTCTTAACTGTCACTCAAGATTCCTTCAGGAATCTGCGGACTCTTATGGACGACTTTGTAGAAGTGAAGGATTATCTCCTTCTGGAACGAGATGGGGGATCAACCAGATGAAGGATTGCCGGAAGTAAAAGGGGTAAACTATGTCGGACTTGAGATCCGGGAAAGTATTCTCGCCGATATTTCGTCGCTTACTTTGAACCCGCTCTTTGTCAGCTGAATCATTTCACCGTCATAATTACAATACCCCGCAGTTTCCAGTTCGGCTATCAAGCTCCGAGGAATGGAAGCGGAAAATATCGCGGCGAACTCCGGCATGTTCAGAAATCCCTGCCGAAGATGGAGAAGCACGAATTCGTCGAGGAGTTGGGAGTGGGTCAGCTTCTCTCTTACTGATACGGGGATGATTCCGGAGTTTAACTCTGACAAATAAGTTGCAAGACTCGAGACGTTCCACCATCTCTGACCGTCAAGATAGGAATGCGCGCTCGGTCCGAATGACACATAATGCTCGGCGTTCCAGTACTTCAGGTTGTGTCGACAGCGATAACCTGGCCGTGAGTAGTTAGATATCTCGTAGTGAATGAACCCATTCTTTTCCATGAATTCCATCACGACCTCGTACATATCCATTTCAGTGGATTCCAGGCTCGGTGTTATCTCGCCTTTTTCTACTGCAGCGTTAAGCGGTGTACCTGGTTCGACTATAAGGCTGTAGGCGGAGATGTGTTCCGTCCCAAGAGATACCGCCCTGGTTAAGTTTTCAAGCAGCCGTTCTGTTGTCTGACCTGGAAGAGCGTAAATCATGTCAATGTTTATATTGTGGAAGCCTGCGTGTCTGGCCTTATCAACCGCACTGACAGCTTCCTCCGCGCTGTGTATCCTTGAGAGGAATTTTAGCTCATCGTCAAAGAAGGACTGAACTCCGAAGCTCAGCCTGTTCACGCCGAGTGAACGGTACTCGCTCAGGTAGGCGGTGTCAACCGTTCCCGGATTGCACTCGAGTGTAAACTCGAGATTCTCCGAAATCTGGAATGAGCTATCAATGGCAGAAAGGATTTGTCCGAGTTCGGATGGAGTTAGAAGTGAGGGAGTCCCTCCGCCGAAGAATATGGTATCCGCTTTTCGTCGCCCGTATTTCTCCCCAAACAATGAGAGTTCTTTAACGAGGGCGTCGATGAACGCACCCCGTTGAGAGTGATTCTCAAGTGAGTAGAAATCACAGTAGAAACATTTCTTCTCACAGAAGGGAATGTGTACATATACCCCTAGCGGAGAAGAGGAGGCTTGAGAAGCTAGTGTATTAGCATCCCGATCCTGCCCCAACGGATGCTCCCGATCTTCGAGAAAATATCCCACATGGGAATATGGGGGTCCCACGACCAATAAATAATCATAGCCTGGCCGACTATGTTCTTGAACGGGACGAATCCCCAGAAACGGCTATCGAGACTATTTTCTCTGTTATCTCCCATCATGAAATAATAGTTGTGCTTGACGGTGTAAGTTACCGTCGGCCTGTTGTCGACATACACGCTGGTGTCGACGAGTGAACACGTGTTGCCTTCCCGTTCGATGAAGATCTTCCATTTCAGATAGTTCCTCTTCGAAAGGTGGATCACTTCGCCTTTCTTCGGAACAACAATCGGTCCATAGTAATCTTCGTTCCAATCTGAACCTTCGGGGAAAATTTGTGGGTTCGGGTAACCCTTGGGCATTACCGCGTAGGTGTCGAATTTAATCCCGGGAGGGAAGGGCTGTATCTTCCCGTTTACGTATACCACGCGGTCAATTACTTGAACAGTGTCTCCGGGAGTTCCTATGCAGCGTTTAATGTAGTTCACCGGTTCCGGAGGTTTCACCTCGTCGCGGTCGCCAGGCCACTCGAAGACCACTACATCGCCGCGATGTGGATGCTCTAGCGGAGGAAGCTGGAAATAGGGGATTGAAATATCTGTGAAAGGAAGGTACTGCGGACTCTTGGCGCCATAGATGAATTTATTGACCAACAGGAAATCCCCGACAAGGAGCGTGTTCTCCATCGAGCCGGTTGGAATCCGGTACGCCTCAACTACAAACACCTTTAAGAGCAAGGCTACGATGACCGCGAAGACCAATCCTTCGATCGAATCACGGAATCTCTTTTTACCTGCCTTCTTCTGATTCTTATCTGCGTTTTGCTCCGAACTGTGGGAGCGTCTCTGCTGCTTCAATTTTCCCTCTCCATGATCCTATAATTCACTCTTCATCGTTTAATGACAGGACTGCGAGAAACGCTTCCTGGGGGACCTCGACCCTTCCAATTTGCTTCATGCGTTTCTTTCCTTCCTTCTGTTTCTCAAGAAGCTTGCGCTTTCTTGATATGTCGCCGCCATAACATTTGGCTATAACATTCTTTCTCATCGGGGAGATACTCTCTCTCGCGATAATCTTGCTCCCGATAGCGGCCTGTATGACAACCTCAAACAGCTGTTTCGGTATAAGCTTGCGGAGTCGGGAACTGAGCTTTCTTCCCCAGTCGTATGACTTCTCCCGGTGGACTACCGACGATAGCGCGTCGACGACATCGCCGTTCAGCAGTATATCAAGTTTTACCAGATCCGACTCGCGATTCTCAAGAAACTCGTAATCGAAGGAAGCGTAACCGCGAGTGAGAGATTTCAGTTTGTCGAAAAAATCAAACACGATTTCGGCGAGTGGCAATTCGAAACGTATGTCGGCGCGCTTTGTATCTATGTAAGTCGTGTTCTTGTAAACTCCGCGTCTGTCCATGCATAGCTTCATGATGTTTCCGATAAATTCCGATGGACAAATTATCTGCGCGGTTACGAATGGTTCTTCGATATGGTCTATCTCAGCAGGCGATGGCATCGCCGCGGGGTTATCGACGAGAATAATGTCCCCGGAAGTCTTAACTACCCGGTATTCTACGTTAGGAACGGTTGTAATGATAGTCTGGTTGAATTCCTGCTCAAGTCGTTCCTGGACTATTTCCATATGCAAGAGTCCAAGGAATCCGCATCTGAATCCAAACCCCAAAGCCGTTGACGTTTCAGGTTCGTAAAGGAGTGCGGCATCGTTCAGCTTGAACTTCGCGAGTGCATCGCGCAGCTCTTCAAAACGCTCACTCTGGGCGGGATAGAGTCCGCTGAAAACCATCGGCTTCACTTCGCGGTAGCCAGGGAGGGGAGATGCCGCAGGGGAGTCGGTCTTCATGACTGTATCGCCGACGCGGGTCTCCGTCAGTTCCTTTACTCCGGCTATCAAATAACCGACGTTGCCTGCCTCCAACTCCTGCATCGGGATACGCTCCATGCCTAGCACACCGATCTCTTCAGCCTGGAAGACCTTGCCTGTCTTATGAAAAAGCACATTGTCGTTCGCGCTCAGTTTCCCATCGACAATTCGAATGTAAGTCACGACACCCCTGTATGAATCATACTTTGCATCAAAAATAAGCGCACGTAAAGGGGCGTCAGAGGTTCCCGCCGGGGCGGGGATTCTAGCAACGACAGCTTCGAGGATTTCAGCTATGCCGATCTTGGCTTTCGCGCTAGCAAGAAGGATTTCCTCCTCCTTGCAGCCGATAAGATCAATAAGCTGCTGTTTGACCTCCGGGACCATCGCTCCAGGTAAATCTATCTTATTTATCACCGGAATTAGCTCAAGTCCCGCATCTATAGCGAGATAGACGTTGCTTATTGTCTGAGCTTCGACGCCTTGCGAAGCATCCACAACAAGTATGGCTCCCTCGCACGCGGCGAGTGACCTTGATACCTCGTATGAAAAATCGACGTGACCAGGCGTATCAATCAAGTTCAGAACATACGATTGGTTATCCTTTGCCTTGTAGTTCATCTGGATAGCGTGGCTCTTAATGGTGATACCACGCTGTCTTTCAAGAGGCATATCGTCCAAAATCTGATCAACCATTTGTCGTTCGGCGACAGTACCTGTCTGTTCCAGTAGCCGATCTGCAAGGGTCGACTTTCCGTGATCTATGTGCGCGATAATGCAGAAATTTCGGATGAAGCGGGGAGAAAGACTCATTCTATTTGGTAAGACATTCCATATATTTTTGTACGGTAATATACTGAAATGAAGAGGGTTTATCAATTTACGTGATGATTCGCGATTGATCTGGAGTTCGATGGGGCTGAACGCCACTGAGGAATTCCGAGAAAGATTGTAGTTAACAGGAGGATTGGGAATGGTCTCACTGACAGTTTTCCCATGTTTACGAGGTGTGGATCAGCCGTGGGTTATCGCCAATACAGGTAACCCTCTCGACTCACTAGCTGCTACGCTCCACATCGATAGTGGCCGGGAGGATTGTCCTTTTCTGGGTCAACGGCCACTTCGCCCCGATCTCTCACTCGTAGGAACTGGCGCGGTCCAGCGCGGCTATCGACTCTTCACTCAATGATAGATTCGCCCCTTCAACAAGTGATTCAAGTTGAGGGATGCTTGTAGCACTCGCGATGGGAGCTGTTATACCTGGTTTTGAAGTCAGCCAGGCAAGGGAAATCGCTGCCTGCGGCACACCATATTGGCCGGATATCTCGTCGAGAGCGGACAGAATTCTGAAGCCTCTCGCGTCTAAATATTTTTCTATTCCCTTGCCGCGTGCGCTCTTTCCGAGATCAGCCTCCGACCGATATTTACCGGTAAGAAAGCCGCTCGCGAGTGAGTAGTAATTGATCACCCCGAGCTTTTCTTCCAGACAGAGACTTTGCATCGATGTTTCAAACTCTTTCCGGTCGTATAGATTATACGAAGGCTGGAGTGATTCATAGCGAGGATATCCGTGCTTAGCGCTTGCTTCCAACGAGGCCCGAAGTCTCTCTGCGGAAATATTCGAAGCGCCGATAAATCGCACCTTACCGTCTTTCACGAGCTGCGCATGCGCTTCCAGCGTTTCCTCCACCGGAATAGATTCGACGTCCCAGTGGGTCTGGTATAAATCGATGTAATCCGTTTGAAGCCTGCGTAGTGAGTCTTCAACGGCAGAAAGGATATACTTCTTTGAAATGTCTCTATACCCCTGTCCCATATCGGAGCCGACCTTCGTGGCAATAACAACCTCGTCCCGGTTCCGACGCGCCTTAATCCAGTTTCCTATTATTGTTTCGGATTCTCCTCCCTTGTTTCCAGGCAGCCAGCGCGAATAGGAATTTGCCGTGTCAATAAGTTGGAATCCAGCTGCGGTGAACGCGTCGAGTAAATCGAATGATTTCTTTTCGTCAACAGTCCATCCGAATACATTCCCGCCAAAGGCGAGGGGTGATACATGGATAGATGTCTTGCCGAGTTGTCTTTTGTTCATATCGGTTGCCTTTTTTTCTAGGAAATGGAAAGGTAATTGACGGACCCGTTAAATAGTCTACCGAAGCATGTCAAGATGCGACAATCTCTTTCAACGCGGCCACGAACTGTTCGGGGTTGTCAGGCGTGACCACGACGGTCTTGTCAGAAAATTTCAAGACGACGGCGAGTTTTGGATCAGTGGCGTATGCACGGTAGTTACCAAGTTTGTCGTTTCGGAAAAAGCCCGCGATGCAGAACAGACCTCCGTTCCCGAAACGCACTGAGCCTTTCATTGCGTCCGGGTCAATTTCGTATGATCTCAGGTCTGAAAGGTCAATCCTTGAGTGCCAGAAGAAACGTTGGATAAAGAGGGTATCACGAGTTATGATGTATCCGCGTATAACGAAAAGAGAGGAACCGCTGGCAATGAGTAAAGGTATGCCAGTCAACATGAAAGTATCGAAGAATCCGGCCCGGTGAAATTCGTTGCGTCCCAGCGTGGAGATCAGGAACAGTACAACGATGAACGCTAGCGTTGAGTAACTCAATTTCCGGCTCCAGGGCGACCGGAATGCCATATATCTTTCCATAGTCTCTTTCCATTGTACGAAAAAATATAAAAGTGCATCTTTGAAAACACAAAGGGGACATCGATTTTTCGGTGCAACTTACATTGGAATCGCTTATAATACCCAAAGAAGGCTGAACGGTTCGGGTCCGGACCTGCATAATTAATAACATTGGACGTCAATGCGCATCTGTATATTTGAAGATGAATATTATACGCGTCTTCTGCCGCTAAGCTTCATGCGACCCGTTTACGACTTGAGGTGCGGCCAGTTGACTCTCAGAGAAAAGATTGCGAGGGTGTACCCCGACGAGATCTTCATTCTGATGGCACGAGAGTATCTCAGGAACGTGGTTAAGGAAAGGCATCCCGGCTCTTTTGTTAATGAATTTCCGGCGGATACCGATCGGTTGCTCCTTATCAACGGAAGAATTCTATATAGCGGGGAGGTGGCGCGCTTGTTCGCGGATAGAGGTAAAGACGTTGTCTTCGTCCGCGGTGACTTGGCTGTTGGCGCGTGGCTGTCGGGAGAAAATCTTAACGAGTTCAGGAAGCGCATATCTAGTGGAGTCCTTTCGCGCGACAGCTTAACTCAAATCGATAAGGTGGAGCTTCCTGAAGTTGAACTCATAAATTACCCCTGGGATCTTGTGCGCGGAAACGGAGAACAGTTGTTTTCTGACTTTCAGCTCGCGGCGATCGGAAAACCGGGAATGCAGGGGAAGGTTTACGAAGGAGCGCATCTGCTCAACCCCGACAGCATTCACATCGGGAAGGCGTCAAAGATTAAACCCGGCGCGGTCTTGGACGCGGAAAACGGTCCGGTATACGTCGCTAGAAACGTGGAGGTGATGCCCAACGCCGTGATTCGCGGACCTGCCTTCATCGGAGAGGGGAGTGTTATTAAGGCGGGCGCGAAGATATACGAAAATACTTCTATAGGAGAAAGCTGTAAGGTTGGCGGGGAGGTTGCCGGCTCCATCATTCACGGACACTCGAACAAGCAGCACGAAGGCTTCCTCGGCCATTCATACCTCGGAGAGTGGGTTAACATCGGCGCGGGTGCGAGCACCAGCGACCTGAAAAATGATTACGGTAACGTAAAGGTCTATAACAGCGGAATCATGATGGATACAGGTTTGCAACACGCTGGACTAACGATGGGTGACCACTCGAAATGCGGTATAAACTTTTCTTTCAATACGGGGACGGTCGTCGGGGTTTTCTGCAACCTCTTCGGGACTTCCATTCCACCGAGATACGTTCCATCATTTTCGTGGGGGGAGCAGCCTGAAAAATTTGTGACATACCGGCTCGAGAAGGCTGCCGCGGTAGCCCGTACCGTGATGAAGCGCAGAGATGTCGACCTCAGCCCGGCGGAAGAGGATTTGATCAAGCGGGTTTTTGAATTGACCGTTGAAGACAGGGACACAGCTGGAGTTAAGAATTAATGCCAGCTTTTTCTCGGTTTTCTGAGGCTACTGGCTGGCAGTCTTCAGGGCGTTACGTTCGCACTACCGCGACCCAAAAGGTTCCGCGGTCGATCTTCTCCTTCTTTCAAAAAGACTAGGAGGTTAATTGGAACACAAAGAGCAAATACGCATCGCATCCGGCCAGGGTTATTGGGGAGATCTTCCGCAGGCGCCTTACTGGCAGGTGAGCAAAGGCCTCACCGATTACCTCGTGATGGACTATCTCGCGGAGGTAACGATGTCTATCCTACAAAAACAGAAATCGCGCGACCCCAACCTCGGCTACGCGAAAGATCTCCTCCCAGTTATGGAGCAGATTCTTCCGTTTGTTGTCCAGAAAAACGTCCGGGTCATTACTAACGGAGGGGGAGTGAATCCGCAGGCGTGCCGCGACGCGATCTTCGATATTGCCAGGAAGTCAGGCGTACGAGGTCTTAAGGTCGGCGTCGTATATGGCGACGATATTTATGAACGGGTTGATGCTCTTCTCAAGAATGGTCACGAACTTAAGAACATGGAAACGGGGGCGAGTCTGACGACAGTCCGAGATCGCCTTCAAAGCGCGAATGTTTACTTCGGCGCCTTCCCGATCGCGGAAGCTCTCAAGCAAGGGGCGCAGATTGTCCTAACAGGGCGGGCAACCGATACCGGCTTAACACTCGCGCCGATGATACACGAGTTCGGGTGGAGTGAAAAAGACATCGACAAACTCGCTGCCGGTATTGTTGCCGGACACATACTCGAATGTGGCGGACAATCCTCGGGAGGCAATTTCCTGAAAGACTGGAAGCACGTGCCGGACCTGGCGAATATCGGATTTCCGATCGCTGAAGCGCATGATGATGGTACAGTATATATTACCAAGCATGAAGGGACTGGGGGGCTTGTTTCCGTGGACACAATCAAAGAGCAGCTCCTTTATGAAATTGGCGATCCGAGGGAGTACATCACGCCGGAAGTGATAGCTGACTTCACAAGTATCAAATTAAAGGAGGACGGCGAGAACAGAGTAAGAGTTTATGACGTGAAGGGCCGTCCGCCAACCGACTCGTACAAAGTATCCGCGGCTTATTCGGATGGGTATTTCGCGGTCGGGACTCTTACGTACGGCTGGCCCGACGCGCTTGAAAAGGCGCAGGCTGCGGATAAGATTATGAGACAAAGGCTCTCCGACCTTGGCTACAAGTACGATGAATTTCACACTGAATACCTCGGTTACAATTCATGTCACGGCCCGTTGAGTCCTGTTCAGGTGGAGATGAATGAGGTTGTCCTCAGAGTTGCGGTTAAAGGAAAAGACAGGTATGCCGTCGAGGCATTCGGTAGGCAGCTTGTCCCGTTGGTCCTTACGGGACCTCCGACCGTGACCGGATTCGGCGCTGGACGCCCGAAACCACAGGAAGTTGTCGCCTATTGGCCTGCGCTCCTTTCAAAGTCGGCGTTGCAACCTGTTGTAGAAGTCACGGAGATGATATGAAAACAGTTCAGCTTGTCAAGTTGGCCCATGCGCGAAGCGGGGATAAAGGGGATGCTTCCAACATCGGCCTGATTGCCCTCAAGCCTGAGTATTACGCACTACTCAAAGAGAAGGCAACCGCTGAAGTCGTGAAGAAGCATTTCGCTGGAATATGCACCGGGCCTGTAGAGCGATACGAACTTCCAAATCTGCACGCCCTGAACTTTCTACTTCACGGCGCGCTCGGTGGAGGAGGGACAGTGTCGCTCCGTAACGACGCGCAGGGAAAGACGATGAGTACCGCGCTCCTCAGGATGGAGATCGAAGTCCCCGACGATCTGGGTTTGTGAGCGATCTCCAGAGCGCTTGGTAAGCTCCTTAGCAGAACCTCGATGGAGCGACTACTGCTGCGGGTTCACTCGTCGCTTCTGAATAAAGGCGGTGGTCAAAAGGGCTCCGAAAATTGTAAATATAGAGTACACTACTACAATTAGGAAAAAACTTAACAGCGAGTCCGCGAGTCCGGGGCGTTTCGCTGCGGCGATTGCTTGGCCCAACTGGTCCATCAGGCCAGCAGGCATCTTCTGGCCAGCTAAAATCCTGTTGAGCAGGTTCTTGAGCATTTCGAACTTTATGTCGGCAATGTATGGCCCGATGGTTATGTTCAGAACTGTTTCAAATCCAGCGCCGAAGATTCCAGTCCAGAGACCGAGGTAGAATCCATCTATGTTCAGGATAGTGTAATCCTTCGGAACATCCATACGGAAGAAGAGCACTGCTAGGACGCCGCCTACGAAAAGCCCGGCACAGCAAAAACAATTTACCAGGTCTAACCCGGGCGCGAAGTTGACTATTGCAAGTATTAATCCCGCGAACAATGCGGGGCGGAAATAAAGCGAACTATTTCTCATGCTGTGGGAGCCTCTTTGTTTTGAATTCCCTGATGAGCGAAATCCAGACCGGGACGATGAAGAATGAGAGCGAGATTCCGAAGATACCGCCCGTGATTGACCTTGATACGAACGTGTTGTGACCGATTCCCAGATAGTTCAGGCTGAAGTCTGCTACCATCGCGGCAAGAGGTATCGCCGCCCAGAGAGGGTTAGGTATCCGCGCGGTTTCGATCGGGCGAAAAAATGGGTACAAAATTATGCCGAGCGTGGCGCCATAATAAATCGAGGCGCAACGTGAGCATACTGCAAGTTTGTAGCCGAATATGTGAAAGCTTCTCGAATCGAGTTGGTCGCATATTGGCTGGAAGAATCGGTAGAATATATCCGCGTTGATTCCGAAATGAAGAAGGATTGGTGGGAATGTGAATAGCGTGTCCCAGACCAAGGCAAGCAAAAGTATTACGAGGTAACTCTTTTGTTCCGTCTTCAAACTTTCACCTGGGTGCCTGCGTTCTCTCCGGCAGCAATCTTTCCGGCGCCTGCGGCATCGGTGATGACTGCGATCCTTGCGCCGCCTTTCACGGCTCTTAACCCACTCTCAACCTTCGGGATCATTCCGCCTGTTATAACGCCGTTCTTTTTCAATTCTTCGAACTGTCTTTCTTGAATTTCGGGAAGAACATCGCCGGAGTTGATAACCCCCGGCACGTTCGAAAGGAATATAACCAATTCGGCTTTAAGGAAAGATGCCATGGCGGCCGCGGCGTAGTCGGCATTTACGTTGAGAGATTCACCAGAAGTCTTGTCGAGACTAATGGGGGAGAGAACCAGAACGAATTCGGAAATCAGATCCTCGACGACACGCACGTTCACAGCGAAGACCTCTCCTACTAAGCCAATATCATCGCCCTCACGAGTTATTTTCTCGGCAACCATGATGCTCGCGTCGACTCCGCTCACACCCAGCGCGCTAATGCCCGCGCGCTGGAGAGTCTTAACCAGCCTCTTGTTGATTCCCCCGGAGAGCATCATTTCCGTCGCCTCGAGGCTTTTGACATCCGTGTATCTCATGCCGCTCACGAAATGAGTCTCGATGCCGAGTTTCTTGAGAAGGGCGGTGATTTCCTTCCCACCACCGTGGACGAGGACGATCTGGTGATTCGCTTTCCGGAGTTTTCCTACAAGCGCGGTGACTTCCGAAAGGAAGCCTGGATCGTCTATTTCGTTCCCCCCGATTTTAAGCACGATCTTCAAAGCAATCCCTCAGTCTCTTCTATTCCTGCCATCACGTTGAAATTCTGAAGCGCCTGTCCCGCTGCGCCCTTGCCTAGATTGTCGATGGACGAAACTATGATCGCGTAAGGTGAATTCTCCACTTTCTTCACAGAAATAACCGACAGATTCGTGTTAATGGTATGTTGGAAAGTCGCGATTGATTTCTCTGCGAGGACTTTCACGAGCGGCTCATTGTCATACGTAGCCTGGAATATCCTGGTGAGTTCTCCAGTTGATAAATCGCTTTTCAATTTTACATAGATTGTGTTGAGCATCCCTCTTGTGATCGGCATTAAGTGCGGTGAGAAGATTATCTTCAGGTCCGACTTCGCGACTTTCCTCAGCTCTTGTTCGATCTCGCCGGTGTGTCTGTGGACATAGCCGATATTATAAGGAGAAACGTTCTCGTTCACTTCGGCGAACAGGAGTCGTACCTCCGGCTTGCGCCCGGCGCCCGTTACGCCGGATTTCGCGTCGATGATCACCGGCTCGGCGAGATCTATCAGCTTCTCCCTAAGAAGAGGGTAGACGCCGAGGATGGTGGCGGTGGGGTAGCAGCCAGGGTTGGCCACGAAACGGGCCTTCCTTATCGAGTCACGGTTGATCTCAGTAAGTCCGTAAACAAAGTCATCGAGGAAGTCCGGACTCGTATGCTTGTTGCCGTACCATTTTTCGTACTCCGCGGGGTCGTCAAAACGATAGTCCGCGCTGAGGTCGATGATCTTCATGACCTCAGACGTGCCTGCGATCTGTTCTACTACGCTCTTTGCCGCGCCGTGCGGAAGCGAGAGAAATACCGCGTCAAGTTCGGCAGTGTTCACATCGTCATTCTTGATTATTCGCAAGTCGTCCGTTGTCGCGAATAAATCGCTCAGCTTCTTTCCGGCGGATGTTTCCGCGGTAACGTACTTCAGCTCGACTTCTTTATGACGCTTAATCAAACGGTACAGCTCGTAACCGGCGTAACCTGATACGCCGTAAATGGCGACGCGGAATTTCTTATTCATCGTTCAGGCCAAATCCTTTGTGAAGAACGGCGACTGCCTTCTTCATGTCCTTTTCGTTCACGACCACGGAAATCTTTATTTCACTGGTCGAGATCATCTGGATATTAATTCCAGCCTCAGAGAGGTATTTGAACATCCTTGATGCTACGCCGGAGTGTGTCCGCATACCTACGCCGACCAACGAGACTTTCGAAACCTTGTCGTCTCCGACCACGTAAGTGGCTTTCTTCTCTTTGACAAGTTTGTTCAGGATTTGCATAGCTTTTTCGTAATCGCCGCGCGGTATCGTGAAGCTCATGTCGGTGAAGCCCTCGCTGCTAGCGCTTTGTATTATCATATCGACGACGATCTCCGCTTCCGCAAGGGGAGAGAAGATGCCGTATGCTATGCCGGGCTGATCCGAGACGTGGAGGACCGTGATTTTTGCTTCGTTCTTGTCGTAAGAAATGCCCGTTACAACCACGCTCTCCATATCAAGTGTTTCATTTACTACCATTGTACCCTCGCTGTCATTAAAACTGCTTCTTACATGAATTGGTATGTGAAATTTCATTCCAAACAAAACGGACCGCGTCTGCAAGACTTTAGCGCCCGAACTGGCGAGCTCGAACATTTCCTCGAAACTGATATTCTTTATCTTCTTT